>JBFLVQ010000675.1:0-5125 GCA_040758525.1 Acidobacteriota bacterium | reverse complement strand
ATGCCACTTTCCTCCACACCATGTGAAAAATATCGCTTCATCACAGTACTACCTGTTGAATCACGCTCTTCACAGATTGCTCCATTACTCCATAAAAATCTCTTATCGCTAGTCACCGCTCCATTATTTTTCTCAACAATTCTGACACGACGGCTCTGGCCATCATAAGTAAACTCACTGCGCAACGTACCCTGCACAACTGCCACCAATCTATTAGCAGCATCCCACTCAAATGTCCTTGTACCATCGCTGGTCATATTACCGTTCAGATCGTGTGTGAAAATCTCGGATGGGTTAGTCTGCGATTGCACTCTATTAGTGGTGTCATAGTTCCAAGAGGAAGTATTGCTGCCTATCTGCTCGCTAGTGCGGTTACTAGCATTATCATATCCATAGATGTAGCTAGTAGATTGTATTCCACCTAAGTTATAGACATTGCGAATAAGTTGACCAGCATCATCATAAGTCAGCTCATCTGGCAATGGTCTGTTAGGTTGTTGCCAAGTCAATATCTGTCCCTCTGCGTCATATGTGTAGCTAAAGGCTGATATTACTGATTGGTCTGATTTCTTATGTGTGATTGTTTGTAGACGATGATCTCCACTGTTACCAAAGTAAGCAAAGCTAGTTTGCTGACCATTGGGATAGTTCATGGTGCTGAGTCTGCCTGTCGTGCCCACATAAGTATGAGTGAATGCACCTAATGCGTTAGTAATGTTAGTTACTCTACCCAATGAATCGTATTGCATGGTCATCGCTACATTATTTATTGACCTGTTTGTTACTCTACTCAGTTCGTCGTAGTTATAACTAATGACATCATTAGCCAAGGGGCCATCGATACTAGCCAGTTTAGTTGCTCCTAGCTGTGCTGGCACTGTTACTGGATGATAAGTGTAAGTAGTAGTGCCTGTGCCATCTTGCATACTAACTACCCGATTGTAATTAGTGTCATAAGTATAGCTGACAGTAGGAGTAGCTATCTGAGCATTACTATAGCTCACTTGCTTAAGGTTATTGTCTTTGAAGTATTGGTAATTGGTGGTTTGGTTCTTGGCGTCAGTCATTTGCTTGAGACGACTAGTTGTGTTCTCATAAACATAAGTGGTGGTTTGCTGGCTATCATCAAGCACTTTGCTGGTTACTCTACCTTGCAAGTCTCTATTCCAGGTAGTGCGCTGTCCGAGCGCATCTACCATCTGAGATAACCCTCCGCAGTTGCAATAGCTGAAGGTAGTTGTGCGTTGCAATGGATCAGTAATGGATGTCACTCTACGCAATCCATCATAAGTCTTACGAGTAGTACGTCCCAATCGATCTGTCATCTGAGTAGGATCAAGAATCATCTTGTTGTCAGATAAACGCACATAACTGGTCTGCTCGAATGTATTGTCAGGATAGGTTACTTTTACAACACGGTCAAGCGCATCATAGTCGGTAGTAACAGTGTAGTTCTCTGAGTCTGTTACTGTCTTAACTCGATAAGTAAATACTGGATCATATCCATAAGTGGTAGTTGCTCCTGTTACTGGACCAACTATCTGAGTCAATCTTCCACTGCTGTCATATGAATGGGTGGTAGTTTCGTTTTTCGCGTTAGTAACAGTGAGTACTTGACCCTGTGTGTTGTAAGTAAAGGTAGTAGTCTTGCCAGCAGCATCTGTAGCAGTGAGAGATAGGTGCTTGGTGTTGTAAGTGTAGCTGGCTAGTAGCTCATTGAGAGAGCCAGTAGTCTGTCGCACTTCCAGCAAATCTATTTTATTAGCAGCATAAGTGTAGGAAGTTCTACGACCTTCTGGATCGATGCTGAAGAGTGTCTTACCAGCATCATTGTAATCATATTGATAAAGCTGAGTGATGCGCTGTGCTGGATCACCATTGTTTACTAACACTTTCGCTGCTTTGCTAGGTCGGGAATTAGTGCCAATGAGTGTATTGTTAGTCTGTCCTGGATAGTTGTACCAAACCCTATTCTCTAGTGCAGCCTTTTCACTCTCCTTGATGCCTGCTGTAGTGTTAGGGTCTTTGTGTAACCAATGTATGCGATATGCTTTCGTGTAGTCGTTAGGAAAATCTGCGAATGCCTTCTTATCCCAATAGAAAGTGTTGCGATACTCCAGGAATGCATTGGTAGTGCTTATTCCTAGTGGGATGGTATCAGTAGGATCGCCACCAGCAATCCCTGGTGCTTGGTGTCGATATTCTATCTTCTCTATATCACCTAATGGGTCAGTGATCTGCAGTGAACGAGTAGTGCCTGATTCTGACTTGACGAATGTCGTAGTGCCGTATGGTGTGGTTAGTGAGTTGATGAAATCAGTACTGGCATCATAACCAAACTGTGACATTATTCCTACCGGGTCAGTGATCTTAATCAGTCTGCGTAATGGACTGTCATATTGTAATGTTGCTGACCTGCCGAATGGGTCAGTGATTTTAGTGATCTTGAGTTGGTCTCCTGGTAGTTCATAGTAGAGATTAGTGACCTGAGCAGGAGTGATGGAGTCAGTGCATATGGTCTTGATACGCCAACCACCCTGGGCAGTATCATAGGTGAGAGAAACACTATTACCTATTGGATCGATAACCTGAGTAAGGAATACCTTACGAGGGAAGGTAGTGGCCCCATCTGGTTGGCTATAGATCTCCTTAGAGCCATCAGGCAAGCGTCTCTCATAGACGCCAGCAGATACCCATACTAAGGTGGCGCGTGTCTTAATATGCGTTTTGTAGGTATTGGTGCCAGGTATTAAAGAATAACTCTCCTGCCCTCCACCCCTCACATAAAGAGTGACATTAGGAGGGGCTAATGCCGAATTGTTGTCGGTAACGTAAGACAACCAATTGAAAGTCCATTTTTTACCAAAGTTGGAGTAGGGCTGACTAATAGGTTGGAACGTGTCTCTCTGATTATAAGTGAGGATGAAATTTATCGCTGGACCACGTGGCGGTTGGTAGCCAATCGGGGTATCTTTGATATTCAAGCTCACTAGCATTGAATGCACATCATAGCTAGCCATGCCCTGTGAACCACTACAGCTTGAGCATCCTTGTGAATGGATCTTGTTGTCACAGTCACGAATTTCCTCTGGGTCACTGCTACCAGTATTGCCTTTGCCCCAGACATTATTAGCTTCTGCTTCGCTGACAGCTTGCCAACCTGATGGCAATGTTCCATTCGGAATAAGGAAATAACCACTTGCTTCTTCTGCTAATGCTTGTTCACTTACTAAGAAGTTGTTGCCAAAGGTTGGATCCTCTACATGGTAGTACTTCTTGCCATTTTGTTCTGTGCTTGCTACCAGCGCAGCAAAATGATTGGCTTTCCAATGTATTACTGCTGGCACCGGCACTTGAGCAGGTGCTGTCCATTTGGCTGGTTGCAGCTTCATTCCTAATTTATCAGACAAGTGTGCAATTTCAGTTAAAGACATGCCTTTGCCTGTGGAACGAGCAGTGAGAATAAGAGGATGATAAGCTTCATCTGCGCTTTCATAAGCGCGAATACGGTCCAGAGCCATCGGCCCGCAACGAAAGGCATTTTCTGGCTCATTGTTCATTAGCCATAGGCCCTCTCGCGCAAATACAACTTTCTCTGCTGCTGAGCCTCGTAACTCTCTCTTGCCCAGTTCAGCAAAAAGCGCTTCCAGGCGGTCATATCGTCCTAGTCGAGCGTTCAATTCAGCTAGCTCTGCTACTGCCCGATCAACTATATCTCTAGCATCTGAATCAGTGGCATTCTTGCCTAACTCCCAAGCTCTTTCCCAAGCGGCTAATGCCTTTAGAAAATAACCGTTACGGCGATGGACTAGTCCCAAATTGGTTAGTAGAGAGACGCTCCAAGCTGATCGTGGATGCTGTGTAAGAAATTGTTCTAGTGCAACGGTGTCTTCAGGATCACCATTTTCAACATTATGAGAATAAGTGAGCAATGCTTTTGCTAATGCCTGATTCTCAGCAACCGATGGATTGCTATTAACTGTAGTTAGTGACTCCTCAAATATGCGAGCGTGTGCAATCTCCTCAGTAGTAGGAGGTGTGGAAAAAGTAGGCCATACCATTATTGGCGCTGGTGGCGGTGTTACCGGCGCAGGGTCTGCAGGATCTGGTGTAGCTGGCACGACTAGCTTAGTACTAGATCCCTTCTCAGGTCCTGAACCATTAGACCAAGCGTGCACTGGTACTACACTGACTAGTTGTAATATTACCAATAGCAACGATACTAGCGATACAATGGTTGATTTGCGCCCCTGCCTGACAATGGCAAGGAGTGGATTTACTCTGTGTGTTCTGCGTGAAGTGTATCTACTCATAAGGTTTTCTGCTCGTTTCACTGGTTAGCTATCCAGAGGATAAAGCTCTGCTATGTCCACCCGTAGGTTGGCGTGTTGTTATAGCTGTTAGTTTTCAATTGCCGTCACGTATACGTGCGGAGATTTTATCTAGCTCGCATGGTTATTAGTTAGTAGTTAGCTACAGTTAAGTCATCATAGCCTGTTTCCCACTAATGTGACAATGGACCAGCACCTGGTCCCAGTTATTACAAGAATGGCAATTCGCTTTAATTAGCGAGGTGAGGTGCCCACACATAGGCACGACATTCTAAGCATAATAACGGCGAAGCCTGTCTTTTGTGTTCCAAATTTTTTCATTTTATTCCGGACACAGCCCATGATTAACCTTTCCTGTAAGGCACTGCTGTTAAACTTACCTTGCATCTACAATCATAATAGATGGATTTGTTCGCCGCTTTCATGCAAAGAATTAATAATTCTTCCGGAAATTTTTCAACTGACTACCAAAACCTGATTTCAATATCTTTAAATGGTAAGCTAACCCATTGATGTTACTTTGGAGCTTTCACGGCTTCATCAGCCAGGAAACGCTTGGCAATGCTTGTGCCAAAAACTAAACTATTACGAAATCTTGCTCAAATACAAATATTTACTCTCAATAGTATGTAGCTAACCAATCCATTGATATCCATTTTTTTATCTGTACTGATCTTTTCTCACAGCCATTAAGAATGGCTAATGGCGTAATTTGCTAGAAACAAAGGATGAAAATGCACACGAATAAGCTCGCTGAAAGTATAGTGCCTTCTTAACCAATGATAGAGTTGATT
>JBFLVQ010000674.1:0-5132 GCA_040758525.1 Acidobacteriota bacterium | reverse complement strand
TCTTCGGGTTCTGCTTGGCCATCACTTTCGTTATTGCCGCTGTCAAGGTTGTCTTGCCGTGGTCCACGTGTCCGATCGTTCCCACGTTCACGTGCGGTTTACTTCGATCAAATTTCTCTTTTGCCATCGCTCTTTATACTCCTTCTCTCCTTCTCAATAGTTTTAGCGGCTCACTTTGGAGTCAAAGTCAACTTGCTCTATTCGAGCGCAACTGTTACACAGTCGTACCGCGCACCTTTGCAACGATCTCGTCGCTTACCGACTTGGGCGTCTCCTCATAACACTTAAAGTGCATAGTGTAAGTGGCGCGCCCCTGTGTTGCAGAACGTAGATCCGTGGCATAGCCAAACATCTCTGAGAGAGGCACTGCTGCCGTGATGACTTGTGTGCCAGGACGCGCTTCCATTGCCTCGATACGGCCGCGACGCGAATTAAGATCGCCTGTGATTGCCCCCATATACTCTTCTGGAACAACCACCTCAACCTTCATCACAGGCTCAAGCAGTACCGGCTCAGCCTTTTTGGCAGCATCTTGAAAGGCCATTGAGCCAGCAATCTTAAAAGCCATTTCGCTCGAATCAACTTCATGATAGCTACCGTCATAAAGACGAGCTTTTATATCGATCATCTCATAACCAGCCAACACCCCACGTTCCATCGCCTCATGTATGCCAGTCTCGATTGGAGAGATGTACTCGCGTGGCACCGCTCCACCTACAATGGCATTTTGGAAGACAAAACCTTCACCGGCTGGGAGCGGCTCGATCTCAATCTGAGCATGGCCATATTGGCCACGACCACCGCTTTGACGAATAAATTTACCCTCACCCTTGGCATTACGCCTGATTGTCTCACGATAGGCTACCTGAGGCTTGCCTACATTGGCGCCTACGCTAAACTCCCTCTTCAATCGATCGACGATAATCTCTAAGTGCAGTTCGCCCATACCAGAGATGAGCGTCTGGCCTGTCTCTTGATCCGTACTCACTTTGAAGGAAGGATCTTCTTGCGCTAATCGTGCCAATGCGACTCCCAATTTTTCTTGATCGGGTCGTGTCTTTGGCTCGATTGCTACCGAGATAACAGGGGCAGGAAATTCCATTGCCTCTAAAATAATCGGGTGGCCTTCAACACAGATCGTATCGCCAGTAGTGACATTCTTAAGACCACCAATCGCAATAATCTCACCAGCAAATGCCTCTTCGACATCCTCACGTTTATTGGCGTGCATACGCATTATGCGTCCAACCCGCTCTTTAGTTCGCTTAGTCGAATTAAGCACATATGAACCAGCCTTAAGATGGCCTGAATAGATACGCACAAAAGAGAGCTGACCAATATGTTTGTCAGCCATTATCTTGAAGACCAGACCAGCAAATGGCGCTTGATCCTCAGGAGGCCGCTGCTCCTCTTCTTCCTTTTTAGGATTGATACCGGTAACGGCAGCGATATCGAGCGGCGAAGGTAAGTAATCAACAACAGCATCAAGTAGTGTCTGCACACCTTTATTCTTAAAGGCAGCGCCACATAATACTGGCACCAGCTTGAGGGCAATTGTGCCACGACGTATTGCTGCACGTAGTTCTTCGGCCTCAAGCGGCTTACCTTCTAGATACTTGTTTGCGACCTCATCATCATAATTAGCGATCGCTTCAACCATCTGCTCACGCATCTGCGCAGCTTCGCCTTCTAATTCGGCAGGGATCTCAATGACAGTATATTGTGCGCCCTTTGTCTCATCACCCCAGACAATACCCTTCATCTCAAGCAGATCGATAACGCCACGGAAAGTATCTTCTTTACCGATTGGCAACTGGATTGGTACCGGGTTAGCAGATAGCCGTGTGCGCAGTTGCTCAATTACATGGGGAAAATCGGCACCTGGACGGTCCATCTTGTTAACAAAGGCGATACGTGGCACCTGATATTTATCAGCTTGACGCCATACCGTCTCAGATTGTGGCTCAACACCACCTACCGCACAAAAGACAGCAACGGCACCATCAAGCACACGCAAGGAACGCTCTACCTCAATAGTGAAATCGACGTGCCCAGGTGTATCAATGATGTTAATACGAAACTCTTCATTATTGCGCATCCAGAAGCAGGTAGTAGCGGCAGAGGTGATCGTAATACCACGCTCCTGTTCCTGCTCCATCCAATCCATTATGGCTGTGCCCTCATGCACCTCACCCATCTTATGACTTACCCCGGTGTAGTAGAGGACGCGCTCTGTAGTCGTCGTCTTACCGGCGTCTATATGCGCCATAATGCCTATATTGCGAAAAAGATTGAGTGGTTCTTGTCTTCCCATATTTCCTCAGCTTTCAGTCTTGCGGCCACGCTCCGGGCGTGGCCAGTTCACCGGCGGCCTGAGGGGATAGACCGCAAAACTGGAAACTGACCTTACCAGCGATAATGGGCGAAAGCTTTATTGGCTTCGGCCATTTTATGCGTATCTTCCCTCTTCTTGATTGCGTTGCCCTTATTGGAAGCAGCGTCGAGTAGTTCAGCAGAAAGCCGGTCTTGCATCGTCTTCTCGCCGCGTGTACGCGAATAAATAATTAACCAGCGGATTGAGAGCGAAGTGCCACGGTGTTGGCTTACCTCAACCGGCACCTGATAGGTGGCACCGCCTACACGACGGGAGCGCACTTCAACTTTGGGGCGTACGTTCTCGACCGCTTTCTTAAACACTTTGAGAGGATCGTCTTGAGTCTTGTTACGGATCTGCTCTAGCGCTCCATACATTATCCCTTCAGAGACTGAACGCTTTCCATCCCACATCAGATTGTTAATGAACTTAGTCACTAATTGACTGTTGTAGATTGGATCAGGCAGAACCTCTCGCTTCTCAGCAACTCTTCTTCTCGGCATATCCTTACCTCGCTAGAGCTATTTCTTCTTGGCGCCTGCCGCTGCGCCCTTCGCAGCCGCCTCTTTTGGCCGTTTTGCGCCATATTTGGAACGACCCTGTTTACGATCGCTCACACCTACAGAATCGAGCGTGCCACGCACTACGTGATAGCGCACACCAGGCAGATCCTTAACACGACCACCACGTATTAACACAATGGAGTGCTCCTGCAGATTGTGTCCGATGCCTGGAATATAGGTGGTTACTTCAATCCCATTAGTCAAACGCACACGTGCGACCTTACGTAGCGCTGAGTTTGGCTTCTTAGGGGTTGCCGTATAGACGCGAGTACAGACACCGCGCTTCTGCGGACATTTTTGCAAGGCAGGACTGCTCGTCTTATAAGCAACTTTCTGGCGCCCCTGACGGACTAACTGGTTTATCGTCGGCACTTCCCTTTGCTCCTTCGTTGGACATTGATTATGGCCAAGCGGCCTTCAATAACTCTCATCTCATACCTGCATCTGCCCTGACCAGATGCCAAGGCAGCGCCCGGCAATACTAGATGCCGGCAGACAGGACTATGAACACTATTGTGTAAGCAACTGGGGCAACTTTTTTGTTCAAATCGGTGCAGAATCTGCGGGCGTTACCCCACGTCCCGTTTTTCTCTGTGGCGTGCCTTCACTGCAGAAGTTTCCGATATGATATCGTTACGCAGGCTCTCTGTTACTGCTTGATCTGTCCGCGCTGCTACTACCAGGAGCCTCTTTACGCCACAATAATTGACAAGTCAGCGATTGTCGCTGTGGTGGTGTTTGACCACCTGTCTAAGCTGTCTTCTGCACTTCAATATTTTTAGAACAGCATTTTTAGAACAGCTAGGGATTAAGAAAAATCCATTCAACGAAAAGATGGAGTTTACGTAACCAGGTTACTATTGTCAAGGGAGGTTTTCCGGGACAGTGTTGTCTGCCGGGGTAATGAAAAGGCGCGCTTGTTTACACAAACAATACATCCCCTGTGTGCAACAACAGAGTCTAATAAGGAGAACCGAGAATTACGGAAATCCTACGATATCAAAACTAGCATTTTACTTGATCGATTGAAGCGAAATGAGCATTAGAGACTCATTATAGTGCGAAGACTGTTTTGGCAACAATACCAATGAGTTGACCAATGCTGAGCAAAAATAAGAGCCATATCTGGTATTGGCAGCTTTAACACGGCTGGTCAAGACGCCCGATTTTTACCAAAAGCTAGAATTACTGCGGAATCTGGAAAAATCTCCCTGCTAGCCCTTAGCTCTGCTTCAAGAACCTGATAATGATAGAGCTAGCCATGACGAGTGACCAGATAATGTCGCTCGTATCATAATTGAAGCTGTGGACGTGCTCACTAAACTGCAATATCAACTGCTGGAAAAGTATCCGAACGAACATGCCTATGTTCGGAATTTCTTTTTGAGAGCCTCACACCTGACAGGTAAACTTTCCCTGCCTTAATGTGTATCTAGGGAACTATGTACTCCCCTACCGCCACGATTCAATACGTGTGTGTAAACCATGGTCGTGCTCACATCCTTGTGGCCAAGCAACTCCTGCACGGTTCGAATATCATAGCTATCTTCCAATAAGTGAGTGGCAAAACTATGGCGCAAGGTATGACAACTCCCTGGCTTAACAATGCCTGCTTTGTTAATCGCCTTTTTTATAGGAAAAGCGATTTGAAAACCCGGCAATTGAATTGCAGGGATGAAAAATCGTATCGCGCGAAAGCGCGATAATAGCCGCATAAATACAGGCAATTGCATGGAATAGTATTACTAACAATGGTATAATTTGAGTATGAAGAAAGCCTTCAAATATCGCATTGAGACATCTCGTGCTGTCGAGCAGAAGTTGGAAGCAACACTCGATATTTGCCGAGAGTTGTACAACGGGGCTTTGCAAGAAAGACGAGATGCCTATAAACTGGCAGGTATTTCTATTAACTATACATGCTCAAGCTGTGCAATTGCCAGAGATCAAAGAGATTCGCTGCGATGTTGACACCGTACATAGTCAAGTTCTACAAGAAACTTTGAAGCGCTTGGAACGTGCTTTTGATGGATTCTTCCGGCGCATCAAAGAGGGTTCTACTCCAGGCTATCCCCGCTACGTGCGATGTAGTAAGCTGAGTGATAAGAGTGGAGAAAGGATAATCCGATCTCCCAGCAGATTCCATCCTGCTGTCCCCACGTAAAAAGAGTAACTTACTCTGGTCACATTGGTAG
>JBFLVQ010000673.1:0-5144 GCA_040758525.1 Acidobacteriota bacterium | reverse complement strand
CAGGAGAACGGTTATATCGCACAGGAGACCTAGGACGGTATTTAGCAGATGGCAAGATAGAGTTTCTTGGTCGGCTTGATCAACAGATCAAGCTACGTGGTTTTCGTATTGAACCTGCTGAGATCGAGAATACAATAAAGAAGTTTCCTGGTATTTGTAATGCTATTGTTGTGCTTCGCGAAGATGGATCTGGTAATAGTCGGTTGGTAGCCTATTGCTCGCAGAAGTTAATTAGTACTGCTGAAAAGCAAGAAGTTTCTCTAGGCAATCTGCGTAATTATCTAAAAGAGCGATTGCCTGATTTTATGGTACCTTATGCATTTATCTTGCTCGACTCTCTGCCACTTTTGCCTAATGGTAAAGTGGATCGTGCTGCGCTACCTTCTACAGTTGGATTGGCTATCAGTGCAGAGAAAGAGCATCGATTACCGCGCAATTCTGACGAAGAGATGATTGCACAGATTTGGATAGAGTTGTTACAAGTTGACGAAGTTGGTATTGATGAAGATTTTTTTGAGTTAGGAGGTCACTCTTTACTAGCTGCTAAGCTCATTCATAAATTACGAGAAGCATTTCAGGTTCAGTTACCATTACGTGTCCTTTTTGAAGTACCCACGATCCTGGGTCTGGCTCGTGCAATAGAATTGATTCAACAAGGGGAGGGAGCTGCACTGGAGAGAGAGATAGATCTTAGTGCAGAAGCAGTGCTAGATGATTCTATATATCCTGAGCTTACAGTAGATGTGATGACACAATCTACGGCACGTATTCTCTTAACAGGAGCAAGTGGATTTTTAGGTGCCTTTTTGCTTTCTGAACTGCTTGAGCAGACACAAGCTGAGATTTATTGTTTGGTTCGTACTAGTGATGATAATGGCTTAGAGAAGATATCTGGCAACTTAAAAAAATATCTGCGCTTTGACGAGAGCGATATTGCCCGTATCATCCCACTGCCGGGTGATCTATCTCGTCCCTTACTAGGGTTATCAAAAGAACGATTTCACCATTTAGCAGGTGAGATAGATGCTATTTATCACAATGGTGCATTAATTAATGCTAGTCCATATGCTGTACTAAAAAAGACTAATGTGTTGGGTACGCAAGAGGTGCTAAGGCTGGCAAGCAGAGTTAAAGTTAAGCCAGTACATTACATTTCTACATTAGATGTTTTTGCTTCTACTAGTTATGTGAGAGCGACAAGTATCCATGAAAGTGATGATATTGATCAGAGTATAGGTCTGTTTGGTGGTTATGCGCAAAGCAAATGGGTTGCCGAAAAATTGGTTACAATTGCCGGCAGTAGAGGTATACCGGTTTATATCTACCGTCCAGGCAGCGTAACCGGGCATAGCCAAACTGGTGCCGCTAATACTGATGATCTGATATCACGATTAATGATCGGTTGTGTACAATTGGGTAGTGTTCCAGATATAGATATGATGTTTGATCTTACACCGATTGATTATGTCAGTAAGGCGATTGTCTGTTTGTCTAGACATAGAGAGTTTGTTGGTAGAGTTTTCCATCTGGTCAATCCACAACCTATTCACTTGAGTGAGCTAGCAACATTAGCAGCCTCTTTAGGGGTGAAATTACGTCTGCTTCCTTATCAAGAATGGCGAGCTAATATGATCGAGATCGTTAGCCGATCACCTAAACATATTTTGTATCCACTCTTGTCTATGTTTACTGACAATAGAGAAGGCACAGAGCCTATTCGTGGGCCAAAGTTTGAGTGTGAAGAGACAATAGCAGCACTGGTAGGTAGTGGTATTGTCTGTCCTGCGATTAATGAGCGCTTAATCTCTGCTTATCTGCTACATTTTATCGAGAAGGGTCTATTGGACGCTTCCTTGTATATAGGAACAGATAGAAAATAGCAAAAAGAGGATCTATGAGGAATTTACTATTGTTACTAGCACTATTGGTATTCTTTCTCCTGCTTAGTTGCAAAACAGATCAGTTGCCGCCAGGAAAATACCTTGTTATTGCTAATGTAACGGTAATTGATGGTACTGATGCGCCAGCCAAGCCTGGTTATAATGTGCTAATTGCGAATAATCGTATTATTTCGATCGAGAAGGCCGATACTAGTCAACTGCCAGCCGGCGCCCAAGTGATCGATGGTAAAGGTAAATTCCTCATTCCAGGTCTATGGGATATGCATGCACATCCATTTCTGGATCAGGAACGATTCCCACACAGACTTGCATTAAATCTATATCTTGCTAATGGCATTACTGGATTGCGCGATATGTTCAGTCCACTCGATGATGTAAATAGATATCGCGCTGAGCTTTCTGCAGGCAAAATAGTAGGCCCACGTATTATTACTTGTGGTCCTCTTATCGATGGCCCTAAACCTGCGTGGGCGAATTCGATTGCAGTAAGTGATGAGAAACAGGCTAGAGAGGCAGTAGTTTCGCTCAAGGGACGTGGTGCTGATTTTGTTAAAGTTTATGATCTACTTCCTCGTGAAGCCTATTTTGCCATTGCTGATGAGGCGAAGAGGATAGGTATTCCTTTTGTTGGGCATGTACCGCTCGCTATTAGTTTGAAAGAAGCTTCTGATGCTGGACAGAAGAGTATAGAGCATTTTACTGGGATTCTACAGGCTTGCTCGACCGATGAAGAAAAGCTACATGAAGAAGCCTTGAAAGAGGCAAGTGGGCCAGATAATTCCGCTGCCATACGTGCACTGTTACAGATCGATGTAAAGGCACTGAACAGCTACAACTCGGAAAAAGCAGCCGCACTCTTTACCAGCTTTGTTAAAAACGGTACCTGGCTTGATCCTACAATGGTTGCTTATACAGTTGATAGTGGAAATTATGATCGCAATGATTACCGTCTCAAATATATTCCTAGAGCTTTGCGCGAGGAATGGGATCCTAAAAATAGCATTGTTTTCAAGGCTTTTTCTGAGCAGGATTTCCAAAACTCAAAACTGGTGTTTAATAGATATATCGAAATAGTGCGGATTATGCACCAAGCTGGAGTAGAATTTTTAGCAGGCACTGACTCCCCGGTGGTTCCTTACTGTTTTCCTGGCTTTGGTCTACATGATGAGATGGCGCTATTTGTCAAAGCAGGACTAACTCCTCTGCAGGCTTTACAGACAGCGACACGAAATCCTGCCAAATTTTTCAACCTACTTGACTCTTTAGGAACAGTGGAAGCAGGAAAGATCGCAAATTTAGTGATATTGGAAGCTGATCCATTACAGGATATTGGCAATACTAGAAAGATCAGCACAGTAATAATTGAAGGTAAGGTTATTGATCAGGAATCGATCGGTAAGCTGCTTACTGAAGTTCAGACAGCTTTTAGTGCCCAATAGTCTAAATCTAACCGTAGAGGCAACTGCCTCTACGGCTAGATTATTGTAGCGCAATACTAGAAATTTACTCTTAATGCAAATTGGAATGCGCGTGGTCCGCCGGTACCAAATACACCTCCTGCAGTTTGCAGCTTAGTACCAAAAGCTGAAGAGCGTAGGAAGCCAGGATCATTTGGATCATTGCTATCGCGTACTAAGACATTTTGAAAACCAGAGAAGGCAAAATTCGAAAATCCACGAATGTTAGTTACATTGAAGAGATTGAATACTTCTGCAATTGCCTGAACTTTAACCCGTTCATTGATTGGGAAGGATTTTGTCACTCGCAGATCGAATGAACTAAAACCATCGCCAAACTTTAGGTCATCGCGTACCAGCGGCAACAGTCCAATATCGGTAAGCCCGCCGCCAGCATTAATCTGGTTTATAAAAGCATTCAACTCTCTACCAGTGCGAAATTGACGGCCACCAGCATTACGTTGCAGGAACGGTATACGTGTAGAGCCGTCTGGCACGAAGATATCAAAAGGAAGATCTGATGCCACCGTAAAGATTGGAGAGACAGTAAATCCAAGCGGCAGATCAAATATTCCGGCAAAGGTAAAACGGTGTCTCTGATCAGTTTGTGCATGGCCTTTCTCTCCTCTTAGGTTCTCTGGATCAACAGGAAGGAAAGCAGCAACTATGAACTGATCATCATTCGAGTAATTGAAAGCTTTGGAAAGGGTGTAGGAAGCGATAAACCCAAATCCATTGGTAGGTCTCTTCTCTACATTAACAAGCAACCCATCGTACCAGTTCTTGGCAGATGGTGCGACATTAATAACACTTGATGGGCCACCAATAGCAGGATTGAAGACTGTACCCAATGGCTGAGCAAGAATAAACTTGGTACCAAAGTTATGAACGCCATCAACGGAGATGATGAGATCACGGAACAGCTCATGCCTGATACCAAAGTTGAATTGTTGTACGATGGGGTTCTCTAGCTGATCATCAAGCAGGAAGAACCCGCCTTGATCTTCTGGTATTAATTCACCGATGAATGGATTAGAGAGTGTCGGTGAGCCAGGCAGGAAATTGCCATCATCATCTACTACAGAACCTAACCTAGCCGCGATCAGCACAGTGCGTTTCTCCAGATCACGAGTATTGATGACAATACGATCGTAGAAGATCCCATAGCTAGCATGTACTGAGGTACGATTGTTTTTGAATGGACTCCAGTTGATACCAATACGTGGGCCAAAGTTATCAGTATCACGCTCACGTCTACGTCCAGAACGAAGCGGCTGGACAATGGCAGGAATACTGTTAACTGAACTGGTATTCTTGGAATCTGTCTCTACTTCATAACGAAGGCCAAGATTGAGCGTAAGGTTAGGCCGTATTTTCCAATCATCTTGAATGTAAAAAGCCACATAATCATTGTCGTAGGGTACCACTCTTTGTGGTGTAAAGCCTTGTAAAGTAAAGCCAACTAGTAGATCATTATCGTTGATCAGCCCATCACCATTACGATCCAGGCTAGCAAAATCTTCATCAAAAAAGACCGCCCCACGTCCAAAAAGATCGAGTGAGAAGTCTAGATCGATACGCTGATATTCACCACCAAACTTAAGCGAATGTGCTCCTGCGATAAGGCTGATATTGTCTCTTACTTGTACACGATTCTGACGTGTGCGTGTGGGTAACAGTTCATTACCGCCTGCTTGGATCGAAGGGAAGATAAGTTCAGGAGCGGTAAAAGTCTCTTTGAGCTGGCTTATATAATTATTTTCTTGGAAAGCGAAATCATTAATAA
>JBFLVQ010000672.1:0-5150 GCA_040758525.1 Acidobacteriota bacterium | reverse complement strand
ATAAATAGCTGAGCAACTTCTATACCGCATCGATTACCTAATTTAACTGCCTTCATTTCAATAGCTTAGATATTAACTCCAGCAACCTTAACAAGGTTTGCCGTCACAAAAGGTAACGCTTTAGGGAGATTACGTAATAATTATGAAAGAAAGTATTCACTTCTCTAAGATCTCATATGCGGTTTTGCTGTAAGTTTGATAATCCGAGCGCGAGAAGCAGACCATCAATATCTTTTTCAGAGAGGAGTTGGTGGCAAGAAACTGCTTAAACTGTGTCATTGCGATCTTCGCGGCGCGTTCAATAGGAAAGTTGTAAGCGCCTGTGCTAATCGAAGGGAAGGCAATTGTGTTAATAGAATGTTGTAGGGTAAGGGCAAGCGAATTACGGTAAGCAGATGCTAGCAATTCATCTTCGTTATTACTGCCACCTCGCCAGATAGGACCAACCGTATGAATCACCCAACGTGCTGGCAGATTGTAACCATTGGTGATCTTTGCCTCACCAGTATGACAGCCTTTTAATTTACGGCACTCTTCTAGTAGTTTTGGACCGGCAGCCTGGTGTATAGCGCCATCTACACCACCGCCACCTAGTAGCGAGCTATTGGCAGCATTGACAATGGCATCAACCTGCTGTTTGGTGATATCGCCTTGAATAACTTCCACTTTACCTGCGCTCATCTGGCAACCTCCTTAGCAACTTCTGGCAGAAAGTAGAAAGCCATACCCAAGATTGCATAGACGGCAAGCAGTTGTATACCTTCCATCCAATTCGATTCTCCATCTAGCGAGACCAGATTGAGGATCACAACGGAAATCACCACGGCAAGAACTTCAAATGGTGTAAAGAGCAGATCCATAGGGCGGCCAAAGAGATAGCTAGCAAAAATAAGTACCGGGGCAACAAATAGAGCTACTTGTAGTGATGAGCCAACAGCAATATTGATTGCTAGATCCATCTTATTTTTTATTGCCATTAATACTGCTGTGCTGTGCTCAGCAGCATTACCAATAATGGCAACTACGATCACACCAATAAAAATATTTGAGAGGCCAAAACTCTCTGCTGTCTGTTCAATTGCTCCCACTAGGAATTCGCTCATTACTGCCACTAGTGTGGTGGCGCCCAGCAGCACGGCTGCCGACTTTGAGTTCGACCAGACTGCGCCCTCTACTTCGGCCACTTCATGCTCGGAGTGTGCAGCGCCATCATATAGATGCTTGTGAGTTTTGAGAGAGAAGATCAGACTGAGTATGTAAGTGACAAAAAGCACCACAGAGATCTCCAGACTCAACTCCTGTTCAGTCGCCTGTGTACCCCCTTGAGTGATATTTATGTAATGGAAGATGGCTGGCACTACCAAGCCAATGCCACTCAGTGCCAATAGTGTAGCACCCAAACTTGCCGCGGTTCGGTTGAAGGTCTGTGTACTGAACTTTACTCCACCAGCCAATATACTGAGCCCTAGTACAAGCAGAATATTGCCTATGATCGAGCCTGTGATCGATGCCTTAACTACTTCATAGAGCCCTTTACGCAAGGCCATCAAGGCAATAATCAGCTCAGCAGCATTGCCAAAGGTAGCATTAAGTAGACCTCCTATCCCCTCACCCATCTTGGCAGCCAGATGTTCTGTTGCCTTACCCATTAGACCGGCGAGTGGAATGATTGCTAATGCAGAGGTGGTGAAGATCCAGATCGCCGGAGCATGTTGAATTTCTAGTACTAATGCGATAGGAATAAAGACCAACAACCAATAGAGCAAATTTGCCGGGGCAAATAGTTGCTTGAACATGAAATTTTCTCTCCACTAATTGGAATCGATACCGCGTGCCAAGCCACAATAGAATAATCTTTACCGTCTCAAGATGAGAAGAGACCGGTCAATTGGCGAAAGAAAGTTTTGCGTTCCTCTTTCTGTTTAAGCAGTAACTCATCAAGTTCACCAGCATCAAAGAAGACCCCCTGACAATGTGTACATTTGTCGATCTTGATACCTATATATTCGACCTCCTTGAGATCGTCTCCACATTTGGGGCATTTCATCCAGTGCGCTTGGCGCAATTGCTCACGTTTAGCATCGTTCTCGGCTTGTAATTGGGCTGCGCGCCGTGCTTTTGCTTCCTGAATCATCTTCTGTTCGTTACGATGAAACCATTCATCTTCACGTACTTTGCCAAGATCCTCTAGATCTACCATCAATCCTCCATAATAAACCACAGAAAATACCAACATACTGTTACTTTGTGGTGAAAATTATTCGCGTCGGCTTATTATATCTAAACTCAGCAAGAAAATAGACGTCAAAGTGCCCGGTCAGACGCGACCATATTAACGCTGTATAGTAGTGCTTTCGGTCTCAGAGCCGATCACGGTCAGATGTGCCGCCAATTTGATCGCCTCAATCATACTACGTGGGTCTGCAATACCTTTGCCAGCAATATCGAAAGCAGTACCATGATCTGCAGAAGTGCGTATAAAGGGCAGGCCCAGCGTGACATTGACAGCCTCACCAAAGGAGAGACATTTGACAGGAATCATACCTTGATCATGATAACAAGAAAGCACAACATCGAATTCGCCACGTGCAGCCCGTAAAAAGATCGTATCGGCCGAGAAAGGCCCGCTGACATTGAATTCTGGCGCTTCGTTACAAGCCTCTATAGCAGGGATCAACTCAGATGCTTCCTCAATACCAAACAGTCCGCCTTCGGCGCCGTGTGGATTGACGGCAGCTACGGCAATACGCGGGCGGGTAATTCCCCAGCGGCGCAGTTCACGATCAATAAGCCGTAACGTACGCTCTATACGGTCCTTCTTAACATAAGTAAGCGCCTTAGCAAGTGGTAGGTGTGTGGTAAGCAGCACAACTCGTAATGATGAAGAGACAAAAGCCATTGCGTAGTCATTGGTTTTGGTCAAGTAGGCGAGCAGTTCACTATGACCAGGATAGCCATAGCCACCTAATTGCAATGCACGCTTATTGATAGGAGCAGTGGCAATGGCATCGACTTGGTTAGTAAGCGCTAAACGCACGGCAGCCTCGATATACTGGCCAGCGGCGTGACCGTATTCGGCTGCTTCTTGCCCCATCTTGACATTACGCGACAGGTTTTTCACGTTGTAGAGCAATGGTGCTAAAGGTCGCTGAGGCAATCGATCATTTTCATGGAAGATCTCTAGCCCACAGACTAGATCTAGTTTGCGTGCCTGATGTGAGAGATGATGCGCATCACCGATCACAATTGGCACGGAACAGGCCCGCACCTCTTCATCAGCGATGGCTCGCAGTACCACTTCTGGGCCAATACCGGCGGGATCGCCGATCGTGACCGCAATACGCGGTTTTGCTTTACCTGCCGCTTTCTTCTTCATGCCTTAAAGAGCCTGATAATGACGGGGGAAAGCACCCGTCGATGAAACCAGTAACTCGCCTTTACGCCTACCCTAATTAGGGCCAGGCAGGAGGGCGCTAGTCGTCATCACCCTGGCCATCACCGCCAATATCATTCTCTTTGTACATATATTTGATATTGTGCTTGAGCACAAGCAGATTGGGCGCATCACTGCGGTGTAACTTGATACAAGCTTTATCATACCATTCGATCGTGCCGCGCAGTTCCTCGCCATCTTGTAAAACAATTACCATAGACGTTTTGGATTCCATCTGTTTCTTGTAGTAAAAGCTTTCGGCATTAGTCTGTTCGGGCGGTACACGTTTACGCTGATGGGCAGCAACTTGACGGGCCGCTGCCGCCAGCTCACGCTCACGCTCCTTAACTTCTGCTAGCGTAGTTCGGATAAGTTTTCGGTTCACTGCCACCTCCCCAAATCAACCTTGACAAGGTGATCTAACATCCTATGGTTGCTTTATTGTATCCAGCTTAGCTGTTTCCTGTCAGACCATTAACCCCAAGAGGAAGCGCGTTCTGGTCATTATCTTAAGGCGCTATTTCGCCGAAAGTAAGATGGCATCTCCAACGCTATTTCGCCTCACTTGCATCTAGCCCACCAGAGTCTGAACTCAACGTGTGACGATTAGTGTGAGCCTGCCTTTTATCCTCGGGTGATTCTAAAAGAGTAGCGTGGAACAGAAATAGAACCTTATTTAGTGGCCACATACTACCCTAGAATGGTTAGTTTGGCAAGTCGAAAAAAAATCTTACGAAATGGTATTGATGCAGTACTTAATGGCAGAGAGCGGCTATATTTCGCCTCAGCGTTGCTGGCCAAAGGCAACCAGTGTCTGATGCCAGGCAAGATTCTCGCGTAGTAGTGTCAGACGTGTCCGCTCTGGCAGAGTTGCTTGTTTTTCTACTTGATCGAGTATGGCAAGCAATAACGCAGCCGCCAGCACACCGCCTACTGCTAAAACTTGTGTATAGTAGCCAAGTCGCAACCGACCAGCTTTGTCTCTATGAAAACTCTCTACTTCTCCTGCTGGCATCAGCACAACCGACGAGTGTACCGGTAGTACTAGTTCTGGAGTACGATGTACTCCATAGCCTTGCTCTAGCCAGCCGAGCATAAATAGATTTATTAATACACCTTGATCATGTAAGTAATCGGGGGAAAAGAGCAGGTTGGTCTCGGCTGGAGAGGAGAGACGCGGACCAAAATTTCCATAATTAGGATTGATCAGTTGTGTATCAGCAATTACACCAACGATCTTGCGTCCAGCATTTTCGACAGCGACAAAACGGGCAAAGGCATAGTCGGCAGGGCTAGGCGGTTGTTCTACCTCCAATGTATCCAACACCCGCGCAGCATATATGATTTGTGAACGTGAGCTTACTATTTTTGCAATCTGCATGAGACTCTAATTTACCACCAATTTTTGAATCTCTGAAACGGTATAAAGATTATGCTAACACCATTAGAAATTATTTCCGTATCCTGAAACTATCACCGCCACTCACCAGACAACTGTAATCCTGCCCAGTAGTATGGAGATCGATATGCGCTACTCCGCCACATAGTTCGTTGTGCTTTCTGTAATGCTGCGGCTGGTCGCATTTTACCTTTTATTAGTGCACTGTAGAAATGTCCCATTAGTACATAGGTAGCACGATCATCTATATCCCATAAACTTGCCATTACTCGCGCTGACCCTGCATACATAAATCCTCTCGTTAACCCTACTAATCCC
>JBFLVQ010000671.1:0-5154 GCA_040758525.1 Acidobacteriota bacterium | reverse complement strand
AAATGGATTCTTCGCCAGGCAGTGGCGGATGTCCTTCCATCTAACCTAATCAACCGCCGCAAAGCAGGTTTTGATACACCGGCAGAATCTTGGATCAAAGGTATTCAGTCAGGATTTGTACACGATCTGTTGGTCTCGCCACGCGCTCGCAACCGTGGTATTTGGTCTGTTTGCGCAATCGAGAAACTATTGAAGAAAACCTCTCACCCTTGCTGGTTCGACATTGTTTGGAAGCTTATCTGTATTGAGACCTGGGCAAGAATATATCTAGACGGAGAGCTGCCTTATAGTGTTACAGACCACGAATCCAAATTGCAGACTAAATTTATCGATAGTACTTCGGATAAGTTTTGGCAGCAGCAGTTAACAAAATAACCATTGCCAGACTACATCACCTAGATACTGTGGTTAGAAACAATACGGTTTGCGGTAGGTTATTTCTCTCCATCAACAACATTTCGTATAGTGTTGCTTCATTGTAAAATACAGCTAATACCGGATTTACTACTGCGTCCAATATAATAATAATTTCAATGCCTGATGCCAGTTTATTGAAGGCTAGAGTATTTTAGCAGGTAGCTATATCCATTTGATCATTTGGAAAGCTGTAGTCATCTGTAGGTTTCCATTGAATGAAGATAGTAGCTTGCTCAGGGATCTCTATCTCAAGTGGGGGGGACTAATGAACCAATCTAACACAGGATCATTGATGAGATGTAGATATTGCGGTAGTGGTAAGATCTCTCGTTCTTATCGCCGTTCGGTGTTTGAGAAAGTACTAGGAATACTACTGCATTTATTTCCCTATCGCTGTGGTGAATGCAATCAGCGATTTTTTCAGTTTCGTTTACTTACACCAAAACATAGGTAAGAAAGATTAAGAATTAAATCTCTAGTATGTTTTGGGATGAAAACGACCAATAGGTCATATCGATATTGGTTATGGTAGCCATATACTGAAAGAATCAGCGCGACACTAGAAATGGCACAGAGTTGCGTATAGTGCCACTTGTCAGATTACTTACTAGTAAGCCAGCGCCGCGCGTTAAGTATTGCAACCAGATTTCAGCGTCATGGTTCAAATCGATAGGTAAGGCATTTCTCCACAATGTACCTTTAATCTGTGGCTTTTCGTCCTATTGATATTTGGCAAACCATTTTTGTCACTCTCCTTTTCCACTACAACCTGCATTAACAATGGATTTATTAGCTTCACTAGAAAATTGTGGAGCGGTACGCTAGTTGCACTGTAGTCGGTCAAAGCCCTAAATACTAATCAGGATGGAAGATTATATAGAATAGTAAGACAAACAATCCATCTGATTCGCGGTAATTGCGAAATTGCTGAAGAGAAGTGATATTATGCGAAAACGTCGTATTGCACTGGTTGCTCCCGCACTTGCCAATGGAGGAGGCGTCCCTGGTTTAGCCACTTTCCTTTGCCATATAATCTCCACAGCAAATGATTACGAATTGGATCTGATATCTCTGGCAACCTCTTTCCGTGATCGTGCTAGCGTAAGATTGACCTCTCCATTCAGTTGGCTACAAGGGCCACAAGTACTCTCTGAAATTTGGCATAACAAGCCTATTCGACATGTAGGCGCAATATTCTCTGAGTTTGAGTTTCAACGCTACTCCTCTCGTCGTCTGCTTACACAACTACTCAATGAATATGATCTAATACAGGTCATTGCCGGTACACCTGCCTGGGGATTAGTAGCAGAAGCAGTAACTAAACCAGTAGCACTCTTTGTCGCTACCCTTGCTCAGCTAGAGCGTAGTGCTGGTCTAGCGGTGGCAAAGGGTCTACGTGGATGGTGGTACAGATGTATGACTGGAATCACGATACGATTAGATTATCGTGCATTACGCTATCTTGATACAGTTTTTGTCTTGAACCGTTCAATGCAAAAACATCTTCAATCCTATCTTGATCCTGATAGAGTTGTGTTTGCGCCACCAGGAGTAGATACAGAACTATTTCATCCTGCCGAGATCAGAGATGGTAAATATATTCTCTCCGTTGGTCGCTTTTCTGATCCACGTAAGAATGTACGTATGCTCTTTTCTGCTTATCAGCATCTACGTCAAAACTGGTCGGCCAATCAACCAATACCAAAACTACTGCTAGTTGGACAGAGTAGTCCTACTCAAGCAGATTGGCAATTTGCTTGTGAGCTTGGTTTGGCAGAACAGATTGAAATTAAGCAGGCTGTCACACCTCAAGAGTTGGCAGAATTTTATCGGCACGCTGCACTCTTTGTCCTCTCATCAGATGAAGAAGGTTTAGGCTTAGTGATACTAGAAGCGATGGCAAGCGGACTTCCTGTGGTTGCCACACGCTGTGGTGGACCACAAACTGCTATCACTGATGCAGACAATGGTTTCCTTACCAGAGTCGGTGATCCATTAGAGTTTGCCAAAAAAATTTCTGATCTATTAGTCAATAGATCGCTCAATGAAGAGATGGGAAAAAGGGCGCGGCAAACTGCCGAGAAGCAGTTTTCCCTGACTGCAACAGGAAAGTTATTCCTGGAAAAATATGATCAGTTGTTATCGGTAGGTTAACAGTTATGAAGAAGATATTCGTGTTGATCGATTACTATCTACCAGGCTATAAATCGGGTGGTCCATTGCGTACAATCTCTAATATGGTTGATCAGATGCATGAACACTTTGACTTCTGGATCCTTACACGAGATCGTGATAAAGAAGATTCAACCTCTTATAATGGTGTCAAAGTAAACGATTGGAATAGAGTAGGTAATGCCAATATCTTCTATGCCTCACCAGGAAAACTCTCGATAAGAAATATCCGTAGACTTATTTCCGATACTCAACCGGACATCGTCTATCTGAATAGTTTCTTCTCTCCATTACAGATCAAATATCTGCTTTGCCGAAAACTCGGCTTAGTAGAAGAGCTTCCTACAGTTTTGGCGCCACGCGGCGAATTCTCACCAGGCGCTTTGAAGATCAAGCAGACCAAGAAAAGCACCTATATCGCAATGGTTAAACATATGCACCTTTATGATCGTTTGCTCTGGCAAGCCTCTACACAGCAAGAAGAGGCAGAGATTAGAGCAGTTTGGGGTAGCGATATTAAAATTCATGTCGCCCCGGATCTCTCACCTTCAGTCTTTGAGCGGAATATTATGCGAAATTGTCCGCCAACAAAAAGAGCAGGATCAGTAAAATTCGTCTTCCTATCACGTATTTCACCAAAAAAGAATCTGCTCTTTGCATTGACAGTTTTACAGAATATACATGATGAAGTCCTGTTTGATATTTACGGACCTATCGAAGACCGCCATTATTGGGAAGCCTGTCTACATGCGATCAAGTCACTGCCAGCAAATATAGTTGTGAAATATCGTGGATCAATGCCTAATGATGTTGTTCCAGAAGTTCTATCCAACTACCATTTCTTCTTACTTCCTACTTTAGGCGAGAACTTTGGTCATGCGATTCTTGAAGCATTATCGAGCGGTTGTCCAGCAATCATTAGCGATCAAACTCCTTGGTCAAATCTTGTCGAGCAGCAAGCAGGCTGGACACTACCACTCTCAGATGTAGAACGCTGGCAAGAGATACTACAACAGTGTGTCTATTATGATGAACCTACCTACCTAAATATGTCTAGACAAGCAAAAAGATATGCTGCCTGCTGGCTTTCCCGTACGGAAAACCTCACTAGTAATGTTTCGTTATTCACAACCGCACTTGCAACAAATTGAATTTTATCTTAACGAGGCAATTAAAATGGACCAGGTTGTTCAAGATGTACGCACAGGAAAAACTACTGTAAGAGAGTTGCCAGATCCGATTGCAACATCAGGCCACCTTCTTGTCGCTACGGCAGCTTCATTGATTTCTGCTGGAACAGAACGTTACGTTGTTGATTTGGCGCGTAAAAGTCTGCTAGGCAAGGCTCGTGAACGTCCTGATCATGTTCAGCGTGTGTTTCAAAAGATCAAACAGGAAGGGCTTTTAAGTACATTAACTCAAGTCTCCGCTAAATTGAATGAGCCTATGCCGCTGGGTTACTCATCTGCTGGTATTGTACTAGAATGTGGTCGTGGTGTATCAGAGTTCAAGCCTGGTGATCGAGTTGCAATGGCTGCACCACACGCTAGCATAGTATCTGTTAGTCGAAATCTCTGTACCACTATTCCAGAAAACGTTAGCTTCACACAGGCTGCCTATACTTCAGTAGCTGCTATTGCCCTAGAAGGCGTAAGGCTATCAAGAGTTTCATTAGCAGAGCGTGTACTGGTAATTGGGTTAGGTTTGATTGGACAGATATGTATCTGTTTGCTAAAGGCACAGGGGTGTCGTGTATTCGGGACCGATATCGATCCTAACAAATTGGATCTTGCACAAGAATTAGGCGCTGATGAGGTAGCAATCGGTTCACCAAGAGAAGCGGTGAAAGCATTTGCTGGTTCATTTGGTGTTGATGCTGCCATTATTACTGCAGCAACAACCAGTAATGAACCGATCGAATTTGCTGCAGAAGCCTGTCGTGTACGTGGACGCATTGTTCTTATAGGAGTAGCAGGTCTGAATCTTCCTCGTGCTCCTTTCTTCCAAAAAGAGCTTGAATTTACCGTATCATCTTCATTAGGACCAGGGCGTGGCGATCCAAGCTATGAAGAGAAGGGAATAGACTATCCGATCGGGCATGCACGTTGGACAGCGCAGCGTAATATGGAGGCAGTATTAGAAATTATCTCTGCAAACAGATTGCCGGTAGAAAAACTGACTTCTCACCATTTTCCCATTGATCAAGCAGAGCAAGCTTATGATTTAATCACCAGCCGTCGTGAACCTTTTTTGGGAATAGTAATCGACTATCCAGTTGCCCCTATAACACGCCAGCGTAGCTTGCCATTGCGCAACTCTACTACCAATTCAGATAAACTCGGTGTCAGTTTTATTGGCGCAGGAAATTTTGCCCGTTTGATTATGATGCCGATCTTATCAAAACAGCGCGGAATAGATTGGCGTGGATTGTGTAGTGCGCATGGTCTCAATGCAGAGAATAGTGGTAGAAGTATGGGATTTACTTTTGCTGCCACTGATGTTGAAGAGATCTGGCAAGATAAAGAAACGGCAGCGGTATTTATTGCCACTCGTCATGATCTACAT
>JBFLVQ010000670.1:0-5163 GCA_040758525.1 Acidobacteriota bacterium | reverse complement strand
AGAGTGTTGATCCTGATAGTAGCGCCATAAATATTTCCCAAACAGAAGCATCAAAACTGAGAGAAGCAAACTGCAACACCTTGCTTCCAGGGCAAAGCTGAAAGGTATCTCTCTGCATTTTCACAAGATTAGATAAGCCTTGATGTTCTACTACCACACCTTTGGGGGTACCTGTCGATCCAGAGGTATAGATTACATAAACCGAGTTATGGGCGGAAACAGAGCTTTGAGGCGATTGATTAGGTTGCTCAGATATGATCTCCCATTCTGAATCTAGACATATAACCTGTGCCCAATAAGTAGGCAACTTCTCAATAAGCCGATTCTGTGAGAGCAATATTGACATCTGTGCGTCTTCGAGCATATAAGTCAACCGCTCTAGCGGGTAATTAGCGTCCAATGGAGCAAACACTCCTCCAGCTTTCAAAATGCCAAGCACCGCTACTACCATTTCAATAGAGCGCTCCAAACATATACCTACCACCACTTCTGGCCCTACTCCCAGTGTTTGCAGATAATGGGCTAATTGATTTGCCCGCATATTCAACTCTCTATAGCTAAGCTCTTGCTGTTCAAAAGTGACTGCGATAGCATTAGGAGTCTGCTCGCTTTGAATCTCGAATAACTGATGTACACAAACCTGCTTTTCAAAATCAAGACAAGTACCATTCCATACAGTGAGCAGTTGATATTTTTCTTCTTCAGTAAGAATTGGAAGATTAGTGATGCTAGTATCAGGTAGCGCAACAACTCCTTCGAGCAATAACTGATAATGCTGAAGTAATCTGGCTATTGTTAGGGCTTCGAATAGATCGCTGCTATACCACATCACCGCTAATACATCATCCGATGTCTGTGCTAAAGAAAAGACCAGATCGTAAGGGCTCATTTGCGTATCTATTACCTGATTATTTATTACTAATCCTTCTGAACTTTCGATAGCCTGGACAGGAGTGTTCTGTAAAACAAAAGCTACTTGGAAGAGCGGGCTTCTGTTTAATTCTCGTTCTGGATGAAGTTCTTCAACAAGTTTCTCAAACGGTAGATCCTGATGCGCATAAGCGCCCAGTGCCACTTCACGCACTCGTCCTAGCAGCGTTCTAAATGATGGATTACCGCTTAAATCTACATTCATCGCGAGCATATTAATAAAGAACCCAATAAGCCCTTCCATCTCAGCTCTATTGCGATTAGCCACATCCACTCCTACAACAATTCTTTCTTGCCCGCTGTAGCGGTAAAGCAGTGTTTGGAAAGCAGCCAGCAGCAGCATAAATAGCGTAATATCTTCTTGACGACAGAGAGATTTCAATCTATCTGAGAGCTGCTTACCTAAAAACAGATTCTGTCTTGCCCCATTGTGAGTTGCAATGGTGGGACGAGGATAATCTGTTGGTAGTTTCAATAGCTGCGGCACCCCTTCAAGTTGTTGTCGCCAGTAGTTAAGCTGCTGCTCCAATATATCTGCTTGTAACCATTGTCGCTGCCATACCGCATAATCAACATATTGAATAGGCAGTTCCTGCAATGGCGATGGATTACCTGTTGAGAAGGCTTTATAAAGCACCGTTAATTCACGAATAAAAATACCCATTGACCAACCATCAGTGATGATATGATGCATTACAACTAGCAACACATGTTGTTGTGCATACAGCCTTAGGAGCATAGATCTAAATAATGGTCCTTGAGCTAAATTAAACGGCCTATTAGCTTCTTTAACAGCAATATCTAATGCCTGAGATTCACGTTTATCATCATTTAAAGTACTTAGATCAATTATTCTTAGACTTATCGGTTGAGGTGCAGAGACAGACTGGCTCACCTGTCCATTCACAGTAGGAAAACTTGTGCGCAATGATTCATGACGTCTAATTATTTCACTCAAGGTTAACTCTAATGCGCTGATATCGAGTTTACCATTTAGCCGTAGTGCCATTGGAATATTGTAGAGCGATCTGTTTGGTTCCAACTGGTCAATAAACCAGAGCCTTTGTTGAGCAAATGAGAGTGGTAACTCTCCATCTCTCACAACCGGCTTGATAGTGGAAACGATATGTTCTTTCTGCTGCAATCTGGATTGGGTCACTATCTCAGTCAACTCAGCTATTGTTGGGGCTTCAAACATTTGCCTGGGCGATAATTCTATGTTAAATTCCGCCCGTATACGGCTTGCTACTTGAATTGCGAGCAGGGAATGCCCACCCAATTCAAAGAAGTTGTCATTAACGCCTATTTGTTCAACTCCTAATAACGTCTGCCAAATATTGGTAAGAACCTGCTCCTGCTCAGTTCTGGGCCCAGTATAGAGGCTAGTGAGTAGCGGCCGAGAATGGCTTGGTGTAAGACTGGGCTTCGTATGGCTTGATAACAGAGAAGAATTATAATGTGCTGTTATTACCTGAAAATCTTGTGTAGAGACGATTACATGTGGCAATTCGCTTGAAAGGATGCGGTCAAACACTGCTATGCTCTCTTCCGATGTCAGGCCATTCTTAATCCCTACACCTAGAATATTCTCAAATGGACGTGCAGCTTCAATCGCCATTCCTACATCCTGCCAAGTATCCCAATTAACAGCTACCATAGGAACATTACGTCTAGCAGAATTCTGATCTGCAAATAGATCAAGAAAAGCATTTGCCGCGCAATAATCGCACCTTCCAATGCCGCCAACCAACGCAGCTAATGATGAACAGAGCATCAAGAAGTCGAGTCTCTTCTCTTTAAAGATTGAATAAAGTGTTAAAGTTCCTAATGTTTTGGTGGCCAGTGTGCTATCTATCTCTGCTGTACTCTTCAACTGAATAATGCCTCCTCCTGGCACACCAGCGGCATGAATAACACCATGGATCTCACCAAACTGCTGACTGATCTCTGCTACCACTGCTTGCATCTGCCTATAGTCAGTAACATCGGCGCTAATTACCAAAATCTCTGCGCCCATCTCTTCAAGAGCTATTAATCTTCTTATTTTTTCGCTGAGACTATTCTGATCAGAAATTGCTAAGATCTGCTCCCATTCGCTTCGAGCAGGAAAAGTGGATCGTCCTAACAATACCAGACGGGCTTTTGCCACTTTCACCAAGTGCTCAGCAAGGATCAACCCGACGCCCCCTAGACCACCTGTTATCAGGTAAACTCCCTTTTCTCTCAGCTTCATAGGCTTTCTTGCCACACCATTAAGCTGCACTGCCTCAAAGGTCTGCACCCAGCGATCATAATCCCGGTAAGCAAGCACCCTATCAGTTGACTGTAGATAAAATTCTCCAGCCAACTGATCTATCAATCGCGCTTCTTCATCGATGGTCTCAGGTAAAAGAATATCAATGCTACGGCAGGCTATATTTGGATACTCTTGAGGAATGACTCTACAAGGCCCTAGCAGTGTTGCCTTCTCAGGAGAAAATAACTTCTCGCCTGCCACTCTCTGCATATTACTGGAGACAACTTGGAGTTGGAGTTGACCAGTGAAATTCTCCTCTCCCAATGCTTGAACAAGATAGATCAGACTATGAAGACCTAAACGTTGAGCTTCACTAAACCGTTCTACTTCAGATGCTCTTTCATTTGGCGAGGTTACGCTCCATAAGTGCGCGACCATCTCTAGGCGCTTGTCTAAATGATAAAGCTCTTTTATCAGTGCTATATAGTCTTCACGCTGAGTGGGATTCACTACATATTTATGATCGCTCAACCTTGAAAACTCTGCACCTGCCATTACAACAACTATACAATGACCTTGCTGCTCAAGCTTTTCCGCTATCCGAATACCAAGCCCAGTCTGATCGGCAAATATCAGGCAGCAAGATTTTTCATCAAACTGATCTTTGCGCTCAAATAGCAGTGGAGGCACAGATCGTTTCCAGGAAGGAATGTAGAACCAATCTGCAACATCAGGTTTTTTACCCAAAGATAATCTGCTCTGTTCAATTAAGCGGGGCTGTTTCTCAGGTTCAACCCAGTAGCGTTGTCGTTCAAACGGGTAGGTAGGAAGGGGTATTCGTTGGCGTTTCTCTGCTGTATAAAACCCTGCCCAGTCTATCCTTGTGCCTGCCAGCCATAACCGCCCTAGCGTATTCAATAGGAATGCCTCATCTGACACTTTATCGTATGGATGGCGTATCAATGAAAAGACAGCCTGTTCTGTATCCTTACACAGTTGATGCTTAACAACTGTTTCTAATGTTTTGCCTGGTCCAACTTCAAGAAAAATTCTATCGGGATCTTTTATTAACTCACCAATGCCATCAGCAAACCTCACAGTCTGGCGTAAATGATTAACCCAATAGTTAGCATCAGTAGCCTCCTTAGCAGTAATCCAGTTGCCAGAGATATTAGAAATAAATGGGATTAATGGTGGTCGTAATTCTATCTTCTCAACAAACCGTCGGAACTCGCCCAGTATCGGCGTTATCATTGGCGAATGCGCAGCCACATCTATATGAATACGTTGCGAGTCAATGCCATTTTCCCTTAGGCGACGCTGCATCTCTTCTATGGCTTTAATAGATCCTGAGATCGTACATAGTGAGGGAGCATTAATAGCAGCGATCGAGAGTTCATTATCTAAAAGTGGCAATAATTCTTTTTCCGAAAGCGGTATGCTAAGCATACCTCCGCTAGGCAAGAGCTCAAACAATCTACCCCTTAAAAGGACCAATGACAATGCATCTTCTAAAGAAAATACCCCCGATAAGCATGCCGCCACATATTCACCAAGGCTATGACCGATCATTGCTTGAGGATAGATTCCCCAAGACATCAGCATCTTCGCCAATGCATATTCAACAGTAAAGAGGGCTGGCAGCGCAATGGAAGTATTGGTTAATGGTCTGACAGTCTCATCATTCTGGTTATCATTACCATAGAGCTTATCTGAAAGATAGAATCCAAGACTTGGCTTTAATAATTTGGCACAAATATTGATCTGCTCACGGAAGCTCTGTTCATTTTTATATAATTCAGTTGCCATTCCATTATATTGGGCGCCACCTCCAGGAAACATAAAGATAACAGGCCGATCCTTAGCAGACTGAAACTGACTAAGCACTCGCCCACTATCGACATTCTCCAGCGCTGATATCGCATCTGCTAGATCTTCACATACTAGCATCTGTCGATAACTCAAATGCTTTCTTCCTAACTGCAATGTGTATGCAA
>JBFLVQ010000669.1:0-5186 GCA_040758525.1 Acidobacteriota bacterium | reverse complement strand
ATCTCGAACCCAGGAAGCTTTGGCATTTATGCCAGAGTTGTTCACCTTACTTGCTCGCCAATCTCATTGCCTCGCCCCTGTAATCGGGCTTACTGCCGTCATAAATCCAGTAGGATTGGCTGTATCTGGCGTAGAGAAGATGATAATGCCATTGGCAGTAATGGTCTTATCATCGGTCTTGTTGCCACGAACAACAATTGTAATATCTGAGCCATCTGGTGCTAGTCCGGGCGCCTCTAATGCGATACTGATGGCTGCACCCTTCTCACGATAAGCAAGTTGTAGTGCACCCGATGGGGTGATAAACGACCCTTTACCTTTAGCCTTGAAGCTAAACGGTACTGGTAGTGCACCGGCTGGGGTTTGAATGGTGAATATCCAATTTCCTTTAATGGGCTTATTTTGTGCCCATGCCTGCGCGGTACCGACACCAAGCATCAATACGGTTAATAGCATAATATTAAAGAGAATCTTCTTCATGTTTTCCTCCTCAGACAATTTTAGGCCTTACCATAGAAATCGGTGGCTTAGTTGAGTGTTACTGGTGGTTAAGACGTATTTTACTATTATCCAGGTAAAACTGTCCACCTATGGATTATGCTTTCTTAACACTATAAACATAACCTTGAGGACCACTCAGGTTCTAGAAGAGATATAGTGACTTCCTCCCCTAAATAGAATTCAGGGGCATCCCTGGTGCAGCACATAAACAGCCCCAACAGAATAGGAAACAGCAGTAGCGATAAGGATGATCAGAAAGATCGGTTAGTAGACCATATGTTAACCAGAGGCATTAACAAGACTACTGGGTTAGCCACATACCCACTACTCCTTATCGGAGATACCTGATCAATAGTTTGAAATTAACTATTAGCCAGAGACGCCTTAGCGTCAAGTTTTGTGTCGTAGGCCAGTTAATTTCTCGCTATGGTAAAAGTCCAGTAACCGATTCAATTTTTACCTAGCAGTCTTCCTGCCAGAACCACCCAAAACTAAATCGCGATAGGCCAAGTGATTGTGGTCCTGTACAGTAAAAGAGAAATTCTTCGCCTAATTTTAGTTAGTTTGCCCTACTTGTCAACAACCATTTTTATGGCAAAGTCAGCCAAACCTTAACCTTTCTTGCCTTTCTCTTCCCAAAGTACGGCGGTTGACTCTCTACCATCAAGCTTTAGAATGGCATTGGAGACCTCATCGGTTTTACGTTCTAGTGGCATTTGTACTTCATAACAGAGCTCATTGTTTGAGGAACTACGCAGCTCATATCTGATATGAAATCGTTGTAGAATTGCTTCAAACCCAGATCGCAGATGGTTAGGCTCTTCAGTAGCAATCTTAAGATTGAAAATCTTATAGGCTTCTGGCTCGAATGATTCGATTATCCATAGAATCACTAGAATAAAGATGGTAGCAAAGATAGCTAGTGGATAAAGCCCTACGCCAGCAGCAAGACCAACCCCTAATGTAGAGAGCATTACCCCAGCATCCTTAGGGTTCTCGATCTTGGCACGATAGCGTATCAAGCCAGCGGCGCCCACTATTCCAAATGCGCGCGCCATACTTTCGCCAATTACCAACATAATCAGTGCGCCGACGATCGCTAATATTATCTGAGTATGTATTACTGGCGCACTACGTGCAGGGGTGCCGCGTCGACGTACACGGAAAGCGAGTGCGGCACCCAATAGTGCCGCTATTGGCAAGCTTACTATCGCTTTATAAAGTAGCTCTATATGAACCGGTTGCTCAAGAGTCGCAAAAGGATTAGGAAACATAGCTATTTTGGTGTATTAGCAAGACGACGCAGACTACCTTTACCACTAATTGTGTTACCAGTCGTGTGTGCCACTCGCTCCGCTTCAGCAAAGACACGTAAGAAATTCTCGCCTAGTACCTTGCGGATCTCTCGCTCTTTGTAGCCGCGCCGTAACAACTCATAAGTTATACTAGGCAGTTGGGCAATATCTTGCATACCTTCAGGTAGGCTAGGAACGCCGTCAAAGTCTGAACCTAGACCAACATGATCTACTCCAGCAACCTTGATCACATGCTCTATATGATCAATCAACAGTGAAAGCGGTGTAGTAGGCAATGGGTAGGCAGTATAAAGCTTATTGGTCTCCTCTTGCAGGCGCTTGGCATCATCTTTGAATTGCTCGCGTAAGCTGTCTAGTTGCGATTTTAAGCGCTCTGAGCGCTCTTTTCTGGCCTCAATAACCTTCTCATCAAGAAAACCAGGAAAGAAGTTGATCATCACCACGCCACCATTCTTGGCAATACGCACTAACAGTTCATCAGGTATATTACGTGGATGATTGGCCAATGCACGGGCCGAAGAGTGTGAAGCAATCACTGGAGCGCGGCTGATATCCAACACATCATGCATAGTTTTGTCAGAAACGTGTGAGACATCAACTAACATTCCTAAGCGATTCATCTCTCGCACCACTTCTTTGCCAAATTCCGATAGCCCATTATGACGTGGTTCATCTCCCGAAGAATCTGCCCAATCATTAGTGTTGCTATGTGTTAGCGTCATGTAACGTATTCCCAAGCGATAGAAATTACGCAGCGCCATCAGAGAGTTTTCAATTGCATGACCGCCCTCTATACCCATTAGAGCAGCAATCTTGCGCTGGCGTTTAGCACGGCGTATATCAGCCGCCGTATAGGCCATTATTAATTCATTAGGATGCAGCTCTGCCTGGCGGTAGACCATATCGATCATATCCAGTGCACGCCGTGCTGAGCCACCCTCCTTCACATACTTACGATCAACATAGATCGAGAAGAACTCGCCTGTCATACCGCCCTGTTTCATACGCGCCAGATCGGTATGGTATTTTCCCTGCGAAGGTGTGGCGAGATCATAATCTTCATCAACCATTGGCGAGGTGATATCATTATGTGTATCGATCACGATCGCGGCTTGGTGAATACGCAAAGCTTCCTGCCACAACTTTTCATCACGAGGCAATGGCTCTGTTGCAGATGGCCGTGGGCCGCTTTGCTGAGCATCTGTTACTTGCCAACTCAACCCTAGAATGGTTAGTAGCAAAATTATTGTGAACACACTAGTGCGGGAAAGAATAGATCTTCTCATGGCTATTAATATCCTATTGCTACGCCTTGTTGACGTGGATCGCTTGCGCCTAGGCGTATATTGGTCTTTTCTTCAATCATAACTGCCTGTGCATCACCCATATAACGTGGCTTCTTGGTCAACTTGTGACCACGCGTAGTTAGCACTCGCAATGTATCTAAGGATAGTCCATAAGGCTCATATGTGATCTCATCTGGCAACCATTGATGATGTATACGAGGAGCATTGACCGCCTGCTGTATATTCATACCATGATCTATTACATTTATAGTAACTTGTAATACCGTATTGATGATCGTAGGACCGCCTGGGCTGCCCACGGCAAACCAGAACGTACCATCTTTACGTAACACAAAAGTAGGTGTCATAGAAGAGAGTGGTCGCTTTTTCGGGGCTACTGCATTGCGCTCTCCTTGTATTAAACCATATAGGTTCAGTTCCCCTGGCTTAGCAGCAAAATCATCCATCTCATTATTTAACAGTATACCTGTGCCTTCTGCTACTACCCCTGAACCATAGCTACCATTGAGTGTATAGGTATTAGAGATAACGTTTCCTTCGGCATCAACAATGGTAAAATGGGTCGTTTCTGATGATTCATAACCAGCGGGGCGACCTGCGCGTATCTCTTTGCTAGTGCTAGCACGCTTTAGATTGATCGTACTACGTTGACGCGCAGCATAAGTCTTGTCGATCATTCCTGCCACTGGCACTGAGACAAAATCAGCATCACCCATATACTCAGCACGATCAGCAAAGGCGCGCCGCATTGCCTCTACCATAACATGGTATTTCTCTGCTGAAGACCAACCCATACTGCTTAGATCATAGGCCTCTAAAATATTCAATAGTTGAATTAGTACTGCACCACCAGAAGAAGGCGGTGGCATTGAGATCACTTCATAGCCGCGATAGCTGCCGCGTAATGGCATACGCTCTTTTACTTGGTAGTTACGTAGATCTTCAAGCGTTATTAGACCGTTATGCTGACGCATATCTTCGACAATCAAACGTGCCGTCTCGCCTTCGTAAAATTCGCGTGCACCCTCCTTCTGTAATCGTGCAAAGGTTGCGGCAAGCTCTGGTTGACGCAGTAGCTCTCCTTCTTGATAGAATTTTCCATCATTCAAAAAGATCCTGCGGCTATCTCGATAACGTCCCAGTAGTTTCTCTTCCTCACGTAGCGAGGAGGCCAGTGCATGCGTAACAGTAAAGCCATCTATCGCAAGCCGCCGCGCTGGTTCTATCAGTTCTGCCCAAGAGAGCTTACCTGAGCCATATTTTTTCAGTGCATAATCCATCCCTGCAACTGTACCCGGCACACCGGCAGCACGATATCCTATTGTCGAAGAACCTTCACCTTCAATAAGCTTGCCATTAGCATCAATATATATATTGCGTGTCGCAGCTAGTGGCGCTATCTCACGGTAATCAATTGCACTAACGCGCCCATCGCGTAGACGTATCATCATAAAACCGCCACCACCCAAGTTGCCTGCCACTGGATAGGTTACTGCAAGAGCAAAAGCTACCGCAATTGCCGCATCAACCGCATTGCCACCCTGTCTCATTACTTCAACACCGACTTGAGAGGCAAGCCGGTTAGTTGAAGCCACCATTCCTAGTGGTGCACGCACAGGTTCATGCGCAGCCGCCGTCAATGACGTAGGTACTACAACAACACTAGTAAATAGCAGAAAACCGAGAAAGACTACTCCCAGGCGTCTGGCCAACACAGTAATAGTTCTCCTTAGTGGGGATTTAATCAACAGTTGCTAAGCGTTCCAGCTTAACACTAGCACAGTGTTGACACTAGCAGCCAATCCGACCTAATGACAGAAAAGCAACCCGCCGCAAGCTGCCGTCCCTTTAGGGCGAGCAGATAGGCGGGTTTATTCTTCGGCTTTAGCCATTGTTTTTATTGCCTTGCATAAGAAAGAAGTCTATACTCAAGCAAATTACAGGCGAAGGTACACAGATAGTCAGATAATGGCGTTGTCGAGTGGCCTTAGGAAGTGTCCTGGAATTTCTCTCAAAAGCCAATGTTGAAAAATATTGGTGCTGTCGCTCTCTACACCGGCGC
>JBFLVQ010000668.1:0-5199 GCA_040758525.1 Acidobacteriota bacterium | reverse complement strand
GCAGAGTAGGATAACATTTCTCTTTATCTTAACTACTAGCCTACTATGTTATCGCCCAAAGCCCGTCGTAGCTGGCTTTGGGCGTTTCATTAGTTAATTCTGCAATAGCCAGCTTCCACCATTGATAATAACAGCCTTGGGACGGATGGCTTTGGTGGTGTAGAGCACCTTGCGAATCTCAGCGGGAAAGGCAAAGAACTGGATAATCCTCGCCCAGTTGCTGCGCCAGGTCTTGGCAATAGTCGGGTACTTACCCTGCCAAGTAGATTCAAAGATCTCCAGGTTCAATTCAGCTTCTTCAGGCGTGGCTGCTCCATAAACATTCTTGAGATCTGCCACTACAGCTTTACGGTCCTTTTCACAAACGTACTTAAGCGATGCCCGCAACAGGTGCACAATGCAAAGCTGTACTTGAGTCTTGGCAAATACCGCTTCTATGGCCTCTGGCAAGCCTTTGAACCCATCAACACAGGTGATAAAGATGTCTCTTATTCCTCGGTTGCGCAGCTCTGCGTATCGCTTGGTTATTGCGAAGAGAATTTGCACAGTTAGAAGCACAAGATCAGACCTTCTTGGTTAGACTCTCTGATATATGTCCTGAAATTACATTGGCCCGCAGTTTGGCACAAGATTTTATTTGCATGGTGAAAGAGCTTAATGGCAAAGCACTTGATAATTGGTTGAACAAAGTTAAAGAAAGTGGCATCAAAGAGTTGTGCAGTTTTGCTAATGGCATAATTCGTGATAAGGCCGCCGTATTCACTGGCCTAACTCTGGCCTTCAGTAACGGCCAAACCGAAGACCAGGTTAACCCTTGAAATATTTAAAACACCAGATGTATGGCAGAGCCAAATTCGATCTGCTCAAAAAGCGTGTGCTTATCAAAATTTGAATAGTGACATGCAAAGAGCATAAGCATCTAGCATGATCAGTGAATGCTGTTTTTTATTGGCTATAGGGGCTGTCTCTGATCTGAATGGCTATGTTAAATGGACGCGACCAAGATTAGGATTCCACCAGCGCAATTCTACAAATTGATTTTGTTTGCAACCAGCCGACGTTCATATTTTATAGCTGACATCATTTGGCGATTTAATTTTGGCTCCCATTAAAGCACCAAAATAGCGCCAGAACCACTCTTTTAGAGATCTCTCTAGGCAGCACAACTTCCAGAGTTTTGAGCATGTCAGTGACAAGATAAGAGCGTGGACAAGTGGTATAACGAAGAGCGACCTCACCATGCTTTTCATTATCTGAGCCCGGTTGGTTACAGGCAACAACGACTATTGCTGGCTTGATTTCATGGGAGCATTACACGTGATGACAAATTCATCCTCGGCCAAAGTAAAACATTTTGGCCGAGGTCTTCTTTGTCGAGTTGATAAAGACACAAAGAGCATAAAGAATTTAAATCTTTCTTTGTGTTCTTTATGTCTTTGTGGTTCTTATTTCTTCCAGTGATTTAAATGGCTTGCAAGGTTGCGAGCCAGCAGAGAGCCTTCTGCTGCTCCGGCTGTAGCTTTCTGGATATGCTCATTATGGCCGCTCCGTTTGGGGTGTACGCTAATGAGGGCAGCGGCGAACTCCATCTCCGGACTGCCATTGTGCGATTCAATAGCTCTAATGACCAACGCGTAACCATCGATCGTCTGGATAAAGTTGAGATTTGGGTTCAAATGGATTGCCTGTTTGTAGGTTTCCACCAGATAGCCGGCATCAAACAGGGCGAGTGCCAGGGCTTTCCCCTTCGCGTTCTTTGTGCGGTCCATAAGGCGCGAGTAGAGTTGAGTGGCGATCTGTTTATCATTTGCGGCATAGATAGTAGCCCGGCGCATTGTCTCCATTCGCGTAATAATTGTGGTTTCAGCAGAGAGCAGTGCCAGGGTGTCGTCAACTAGTCGGTTAATGTCGTAATCGGCCTTGCTAGCGCGCCATGTACTGCCTCCCCATGGCAGAGACTTATCATTGCCGATATCGAAAGGAAAACAGAGCAGTGGTGGCCCGGCGAGAACCGTTTGTTGAAAGGTTACTAGATAAATGAGAGCTGTCAGAACAAGCAATAAAGGACGAAGAGTTCTACTATTCATGGTTTCTCCTTCTTTTAGTTTAATTTTGAACCAGAGAGAACAGAGAGGTACTCATAGGAACAAAAGTAATTAAAAACTCTGCTCCTTCTCGGATTCAATTTAGAACAGTTTTAATGGATCTATTCCAGTCGGATAGACTCCAATTTGGTCTTCCAGGCGTCCAGCATCTGTCTGTTGAGCTGCAGCACCCCACTTCTTGTCACGCCATCTGGTGGAGGGATAAGCGCGGCCAGCCGGTCATAGACAATGGCTCGTTCAGGCTCGGCAAGCCGTGAGAGTAGATGCCAGAGTGTTAGGCTGTCACGCTCGCGTGACTCGGCGAGAACAATACCTAGTGCTTCTGTGGTCTCCTTTTCAAAGTCGAGTTTTGAGAGAGCGTTTCTGAATCTTTCAGATGCATCCTCGAAATAGGGAGTGCCTGGCCCTATCCCTTTCCTTGTCTCGCACAGCGCACCAGCCGGGACTATCGACTCACGATCTTTTAGCTGTAGCGCTACCCAGCCCGAAGTCACATGCAATAAGCTTCTGCCCGCACTGTCGACTTTAAGTGTATAGGCACAGCCTAGGTCTACTGCCGTAGCGGATGGTGTTTCAACAAAAAAGAGGCGGGGTGGTGCAAATATCCTTGCGTGAAGCGAGCCGCGTTCGAGCGCGAGACGATGCTCGCTCGAACGAGTTTCTACGAGCCGGATTCTCGTGTTTGGCTCTACTTCCACATTGCCGATCTGGCCGACACGGATCTTGACCTTCGATGAACTGTCTGTCTCTAGCCACTCCCCAACCAGAAGCCTGCCAGTCTCACCAATGGGGTTAGAGCCGACTATGGGAGCGCCATCAATACGAACAACTTCCCATGAAGCCTTTGGCGAACGGCTGTAGTACCAGACTGCCGACAGTCCAAGTATGAGAAAGAGAGCGGTACCGAGAGTTGCAAGACGAGGCCAGCGATTAGCGAGTAAGAACTGGAAGTAGTTTGGTTGTAAAGTAGTATTAACTTGCTGCTCATCTAATAAGACCTCTATTTTGCTCCACATTGATTCCGGTGCTGATGCTTGGGGAAGACATTCGACCAGCGAGATTCCAAATTTTATCTGTTCGAGCTCTTGGCTGCAGCGACGGCAACTCAACAGATGCCTGACTATTCGTTCTGAGTCTTCAGTGGAGATTTTGCCATGACAATAAGCAGGAAGCTCTTTAATCACATGTCTTTTAAACATCTTTACTCTCCTGAGAAGGGTATGCCGCGCAGATGAGCCAACTTTTGCGCCAGGGTTTTGTACGCCTGATTGAGCCTGGATGCTACCGTGCCTACGGAACAGCCCAGTATCCTAGCAATCTCCTCATAGGAAAGGCCTTCGATATACTTGAGCAGAATCGGCAGACGCAAGTTCGGTTTTAGATTGGTAACAGCCGCTTTGACAGAATCCTCAACCAGCCGCTGCAGGTAATTCTCTTCCTGAGATCCCTTCATTACCATTTTCTTTACTTCAGAAGAATGGCTGAAGGGGATAAACCTTTTTCGCTTTCTCTTCTCATCTATGCAGGTATTGATTACAATCCGGTACAGCCATGTAGTGAACTCGGAGCCCTTACGAAAATACTTGATCTGAATGAAGATCTTTAGAAAAACCTGCTGTGCTATATCCTGGGCCAATGCCTCATCACCGCTAAAATGAAGGGCCATCGAATAGGTCCTGTCTTTATAGGCTTCAAAGAGCAGTTGAAAGGCTTTCCTATCGCCTTGTTGACAGGCTTCCAGTACCCTATCGTCTATATCAGACCCTCTGGCTGCTGTGCGTTCTTCGGTTATCATAATTGTTAGACGTGGCTGAGACCTATTTTTTCAGGAAAAACAGCACGCAGAATCTATTTATAAATAAATCTGCGCCACAATCAATGAAATAGGTGCTGTACTGTTGAAAAGAATGCGAGCGCGATTATTCCTGGATCATTGGTTACACAGAGCCATCCAGGGATGGTTCTCATCGTGTGGAAGAACTCTTTGAGTATCTCAAATGTTGTTTTGGTTTAATTCGCACTACTCATCGCGCCACTTATGCTTTGCCTATTCATTTGATGACCTGCTTGTTAGCCTATTCTTTTTTCAAACAACTATCTGTTTAGCCTTTTCCGGTAATCGCGTTAGGATAACAAATCAGGATCAGGATGAAGATTTAGAGAGCAATTCGAGATATGTATCGATGAATTTGAGGATGAAGTCTTGATGCTTACGAGGTAAGCGGCGGACTTCATCAATGTGAGTTGCAATGGATGCTAATGATGGAGTTTATTAAGATAAGCATTGTAGAGATTATTTCAACTTTGATTATCTGTTCTTGCTTTTGACCACAGCTTTACCTTTCGGCTTACTATTAGTACTCTTATTATTAAGCTTCTTCAAGATAGCTAGTATTTGACTATTGAGCTGATTAGTTTGAGCAAACTGAGAGATCACCTCTAAAGCTTTAGCAAAAGAGTCAGCTTGAGCAGCAATAGCAGGGAACTGTGAAAAAGAAAGATTCAGCTATCACAATGAAAGCATTCAGCGACCGCTCCATAGAATCTTGCTGACGAGACACCTTCAATAGACTATCTTGCAAAGCACCAAGCTGATTAGTGAGGGCCTGCATACTGGCTTGTAGCGTACGATCTAGTTTATCAATGGACATTACTATAACATCTATTTGTTTAGAGGACGGTTTACCCAATCTTTCACCTAACAGAGATGAGCTGCTACTCGGTAATGGAGGTCTCTGTACAGCTTGGCCTACTTGTTGACTTACCTGTTGGCCTAGCTGTTGGTCTGGTTGTTGAGATTGTTGATGGAATCTAGCCAGTATCTCGGCTTTAGAAGGGCGACCAGGTTTACGCTTAGGCTTCTCTTCAATGGGTTTATTAGGCCGCCCCTGTCTACGTAATGCTCCAGTACTAACAGCCAGTTGTAATGCCTTCTCAACATCAGGACGATAGAACAACTTAAGCTTGTGCTGATCTTACGCGGCGTCTATAAAAGGTTGAAACAATGGGGAATAAGTAGGGACAGCCTCTCGAAATAAAGAACGGCGAATCTGATAAGCAGTGGTATTATGAGCAATGGCTTCGGTTTCCAAAA
>JBFLVQ010000667.1:0-5201 GCA_040758525.1 Acidobacteriota bacterium | reverse complement strand
GCATTGGTAGAAGCAATTGTAGATATTGCTAACCAATATCAGGTAGGAGTGGAACATCTCTTTCGCGCTGCGTTACGTGTTTTTCAAGAGCGACGGGAGAACTATTTTGAAGAGCTTGAAGAGGCTGTCGAGGAGTTTAATGCCAATTATGGTGACGCAGAGGCAGCCAGCTACTCTTATGAACGGCTTGAGCAGATCATATGCGAGCTTTACCATTACCAGATTGATGAAAAGGTACTGGCTGAGCAGCCCAAATTGCTCGGCTATCGCTCTGTGCTTATCCCTCGTGAGGAGCCCAAACTACTAATCAATCCGCGCCTTACTATCGCACAGCGTAAATTCATTCTAGCACGCGAGATTGGTTATCAATTTCTCGGTCTTAAGGTACGTGCGCTTACTTCTGCGCCGGAGCGGGTTGACTCTTTCGAACAGGTCTTGAACGATTTTAAAGCCTCCTACTTTGCTGGTGCGCTACTTATTAAGAACCAGGCTATTCGCGACGATATTATAAAATTTTGGGCAATGGCGCATTGGCGTCCTAAGGCACTTATCGAGCTGCTCGATAAGTACGAAGTGACGCCCGAGATCCTCTTCTACCGTATGAGCGAGATTGTGCCGCGCTTTTTCGGTTTCGAGTTACATTTCTTGCGTTACAATGAGGAACGCGGCAAGATCAGGCTGGTGAAACAGTTTAATATGGCGCGGCTGCTTGAACCAGGGAGCTTGGGATTGGCCGAACATCATTGCCGGCGCTGGCTAGCACTAAGACTACTGCGCCAGCTTAACGGTGTGCGCAAGTCGCCTGCCCCACCAGTGGTAGGAATACAGATTTCAAGTTTTATTGACCAGCGCGCCCGTTACCTTAATATAGGATTAGCGCGCCAACTCAATCTCAATCAAATGGCCAACTCTAGTGTGACAATTGGCCTTAAGATTGATGAGAGTTTGCAGAAGACAGTAAGGTTCTTAAACGATAAATCGATTCCCCGCATTGACGTGGGTACAAGTTGCGAACGTTGTCCGCTTACTGAAGAACAGTGTACCGAGCGTGCTATGCCGGCTACCATTCTTATTAAGGTTGCGGAGCATCGTGAGCGCGAAGAGGCGTTGCGCCGCCTGATCATGCGTTGAAGAATAGAGAAAAATTTACATGACAGCAACAGCCCCTTTATCACCGGAACAACTACAGAAAGAGATCGTCAGCTTAGCGCGACGATTGAGTGTGCCGTCAGACTCCTATCTGCTCAACCGGCTAGATTTTGATGACCCAGATCAGCTTAAGCTCTGTATTGATGGCCTTACCTTGGCGTTTATTAGTTATTGCTATCACAAGCACCCACGTGGGGAGAACGTCTACGAGGTAATGGAATTGATTGAAGAGAAAGGCGAGCATGCACCTGATAAAGCAGAATTGGAGACACGTGCAGAAGCTGCCGCAGCACTAGAGATTCCCTTCATTGTCAAACTCAATGGCCTGCTGGAAGACTACTACTTGATCCGTCATGAACTGGAGCAATTTATTATGTTATTAGGTGGTGAAGATTCGGTCGGTCCCTAATAATCAGAGATATTTTTCACCACTAATGCCCCCCGCTTGAGGTAAAATAGTAGCTATACTACTCCGCTGAGAAGCTGGTATGGTCGATTTGAACGATAAGCATCTAGTCGAGATTGAGCGCTATCTGATAAGGTCCGTGGCGCAGAGTGAAACTATCACAGAAAATGACCTAGATGCACGTGAGATCATCTACCAAATTATCGAGCAAGTTAAACAGAACGCCTATAGCTTTAGCGAGGGTGTCTATTGCGTTCCTAACATTGTCACGATTGCTATTCCAGAAACCAAAGTAGAAGAAGTAGAAGATATTGAGACGATCTTCTCGACACAACAGTTTCTCGCTATGTTTGAAGGCTTCTTAGCCGGCCAAAATATGCGTCTATTCAATCCTCTACGTGTAGAGGTGCAGACTGTCAGTAAAGGCAATAGCCGAGTGATGTATGGCCGTGCCGCACTCTTCTTAGACTGGCCTGGGCCAGAGATGGAAGCTGAGGACGTGCGTGTCAGTATCGATATACGCAAACGTAAGATTCTTGCTGTACAGCCACCCCGCCCACAGATTCCCCAATTAGCGCGCCTCACTGCGCTCAATGCTGATGTTTACCAAAACCGTTATCTTATTACTAAACCCAGCATACATATAGGCAGGCTACGTACTGTTATCAACGAGGAGAGCGGACAACTGCTGCGCCGTAATGATTTTGTCTTTGCCCACCAAGAGTTGGTAGACGCTGCTGCTAATAGTGTCTCACGCCAGCATGCAACCATATATTATCAATCCGGCGGCTTCTTTATCGTTGATCATAACAGTGCCAATGGTACATCTATACAACGTGGCCAGGCTGCCCATCAAATTGCTGTGCTACCACAGGCCAACTATGGTACACCGCTAGAGCATGGTGATATTCTGCGCTTTGGCTCGGCTTGGGTAAGTTTTGAATTTGTGCGCACGGAAGAAGTCGATTTTCAACTCCATTACCAGTACCCTTCACAGACCGATCCCTATTCCGGTGTCCCTAAAACTACTAATCAAGTTAATAAACAGAATCTTAGCAACGAGGATCGTGAAAAGCTCGAGGCTGCCTTACGTCGTACCCGCGAACGATACTAAAGTCAGACCGCAATATAAAGCTTGCTTTCCTTAGGATTGTTTACTATATTCTATTCTTCAACTATTTGTTGGATACGGTGCAGATTTAACTACAAGATATGGAAAGAGGCCAGTGCCGTCATGAGGCCATTATGAGATGTCCGTACTGTCAGAAAATTGAGGATCGAGTAGTAGATTCGCGTGAGAGCCGTGAAGGGGAGACGATTCGGCGTCGGCGCGAATGTTTAGGGTGTGGTCATCGCTTCACCACTTATGAGGTGGTCGATATTACCCCTGTAATGGTAGTGAAGAAGGATGGCCGTCGCGAAGTCTTCACACGCGAGAAGGTGATGGCAGGGTTACAGAGGGCTTGCGAGAAACGGCCTATCGCACCACAGAAGATTGATGAGATTGCCAATGAGATTGAGCGCTATGTACAAGAGTTACCCAATCGTGAGTGTCCTACTCGTAAGATTGGCGACATAATTATGAAGTCACTACGGCAAATTGACAAGGTTGCTTATGTACGTTTCGCCTCCGTCTACCTAGATTTCAGTGATATCTACGAATTTATGAACGAAATCAAAGGATTGGCCAAGAAAGGTTAGGGCTATGCAAACACTACAAGAGAATGTGATCTTGCCCGCCCTTACTGCGCCCGATGCGCCGGCACGACGATGTAAAGTCGAGGTCGAAATTCATCGAGAACATTATCTAGTAGCTGCTAACTGTGAGCCAGAATATTTGGGACAGTTGGCTGCTGAAGTGGATCTGCGTATGCGCACAATAGCATTAGCCAACCCACAATTGGGGCCTATGCGATTAGCAATCCTGACATTACTAGGATTAGCGGCAGATGTGAAGAGATTGGAACACTCCTTTCAGCAGCAAGAAGAGAGCCTTATGATGCGCTGTAGGGAGATCGAACGCGACATAGAGCGACTGCTTGGGGTTGCCTAGATCCTCTTCTTTAGATATTCAATCACTCTCAAAATTGCATAGTTCTTCTGTCAGGAGTTATGGACACTTCAGCCTTACTGCACGAAAAGTTAAGCAATCTTTCACGTAATCTTTGGTGGACTTGGCATCCAGAGGTAATCGCGATCTTCCGTGAGATCGATCCAGAGTATTGGCGTCGTGTCAATCACAATCCGATTGCTTTCTTACAGGATCTCTCTACGGATAAACTTAGCCAGCGATTGTGGGATACTGTGATGCAGACACATATTGATCACGCGTGCCGTGATCTTAATAAATACCTATCGGAAAAATATCCTTGGTGTGCTACTCATGCACCAGTGTTACGCAGCCGCCCGGTAGCATATTTTTCTGCCGAATTCGGTATTCATGAATCGCTGCCAATCTACTCAGGTGGACTAGGCGTACTGGCTGGTGATCACCTTAAGAGCGCCTCGGATCTAGGTCTGCCTATGATCGGTATAGGTCTGCTCTATCGTGAGGGCTACTTTCATCAACGTGTTAATGCAGATGGTTGGCAGGAAGAGGAGTACTATCGCGTTGATATAGATCGATTGCCGCTACAACGCGTTAAGGATGCACAGGGCCAGCCGCTTATCGTTAATATAGAGACACGACGTCGTAATCTACGTGCCATGCTTTGGGAGGCACAGGTTGGGCGTGCCCGGCTACTACTATTAGACATAGATTTTGATGAGAGCCAATATGACGCACACGATATACGCCGTCTATATGGTGGTGACGAGCGTACACGTATCGAACAAGAACTGGTCTTAGGCATAGGTGGAATGCGGGCATTGCGTATGCTAGGCATCAATCCAGGCGTGCTGCATCTTAATGAAGGCCATTGCGCATTTGCCCCTTTGGAACTGGCGCGTCAACTTATGAGTGATGATGGGTTATCATTCACAGAGGCAGTTCGTGAAGCTACGGCACGAGTAGTCTTCACTACACATACACCAGTGGAGGCAGGTCATGATCGTTTCTCGCCCGAACTAGTAGAAGAGGTACTAGGCAAAATACGGGATGAGATGAATCTAGAGCAAGAAGAGCTACTTGCACTTGGTCGTATCAATCCCGACGATAACAAAGAGCTTTTCTGTATGACCGTACTAGCGCTACGTCTGTCAAGGCGCGCTAATGCTGTCTCTGCCATTCATGGACGTGTAAGTCGTAAGATGTGGCAGGCGCTCTACCCACACCATCGTGAGGATGAAGTACCAATCAGCCATATTACCAATGGAGTACACAGTCTTTCTTGGGTAGCACATGAGATGTATGAACTCTTTGCTCGCACGTTAGGCCAAGATTGGCCAAAGCGGCTACAGCGTACTAATCTATGGGAGCAGGTTGATAAGATCGATGATGCTGAATTGTGGGAGATCCGTCGCATACTCAAATCCAAATTGATCACTTTCGCACGTCAACAATTAGCGATACAGGTCGCGCGTTATGGGATGGAGTTTGATTCTTCTCTTTTAGGTCAAGGCCTAGATCCCAATATTCTTACAATCGGCTTTTCGCGTCGATTTGCTCGTTATAAACGAGCAAATCTATTGATTAGCGATCCTGAGT
>JBFLVQ010000666.1:0-5205 GCA_040758525.1 Acidobacteriota bacterium | reverse complement strand
TCGTCAATAGAGATCTTGGCAGACTTGAGCCTTCGCCTTCTCTATTCTACAGGGCTAAGGTTGCTTTGAATGGCGTATGATCTCATTGGCAAATTTGTCAACGGTGTAAAAACTTGAAGATCGAGTTACTAAGATGATATTTTTTCAAACCATATTTATCGATTGTTTCTACTATTGATTTAAGCAATACACTAAAATCCTTCATGAAAATTTTATACTGTTCATCAAACGGGCTTTTCAATAAATCATCATTCATATCTCGGATAAGATGAATGAGGCATTTTTGTTGGGCACATTCAATGGAATCATAGGCAAAGTAATAATCAGATACTAATACACCATTAAATCCCTTTAAGATTTCGCCAAGAATATTTCCTTCTCTTGTTGGAGAGAAGACATACAAGACCTCTTCTAAGCTTGTAAAAACCCATACATAAGAATTTATTCCTTTAATGCTGACACTTGTTTCATCAGCGTGAATGAGCCTTCCTTTTTGTAGATTTGATAATATTTGCTCATAAGTACTGTTATAGTATTTTGCCATCTCACCTTTGGCATCATAGGCAATACGCTGATCTAAATCATAGTTGAAAAAAACGCGTAGACTTTCTTGTATTCTGCTATAAGATTGTCTCAACGCAGTTATTTGATATATTATCCATATCTTTAGTTCTCTTCCATATTTACCAGGAATGTCTGTAAATGAATTGGGATATAGCGTACAGTTGCAACGCGTACATTTCACTCTAGTAGTAGAGTATCTAATAATCCATCGCTTTACTCCATAGGCAAATATTTTTAAATCAAATACAGTCTTATACTTTCGGCTATGATAATGAAGAACTTTACTTTTGCACTTTGGGCATTTTTTAACAGACGGTATATCAATTCGTTTATTGATACGGAAATTTCTTACCTGTACTCTTCGTTTTTTGGTTTTTTTTCTAATCTTTCTGCTACCTTCACGAAAATACACTTTCTCTCTTTGCTAATCAAAGTATGCACATTTATTAACAAACTCCAGTTCTTCTAGTGCAAATGCGTTTCTTTTAAATTTGCGTCTTTCAGGATCGCTCTTTACATCTTCGGCTAATAAAATATTGAGAGCATCACTGCTATTATTACCATTTCCTGATATACCAATAATTGCTTGAAGAACTATCTTTATAGCTAGAATATCTTCACTGTTATATTCGATAAGTTTTTGCTTAAACGCTTCATCTTTAGCTAATGCCCATTTATGTCGCCAAACAAGGCTTTGTAATCCCGAAGCATCTTCTGCTGACCATTGGGCTCCAAGATAAGTACCAATATCTTTTAAGCCATTGGAATAAGTTGGAAAGTAAATGTTGGCGTAAATGAGCGACAAAACATTAATAGAGTTAGACTTGATTTTTGTTATCAATGCCTCGTCATTGCCATTATCAATAACGGAATACTTCCGCCACATCTTTTCCATAAACTCTGTTTCATAGCTTCCATAATGGAGCAGAGTAAAGCTCTCGTATCCACCTACTATTGCAAGGAACTGTTTCCAGATGATCTCTTCTTGATCTTGGTTATCTGCCCAGAAAGAGAATGTATTGTTTGAGTCTGCGGTTGCAACTACCAAGCCTATCAAATAGTAGAAGTTCTGATCTGGAATACCTTCTACATCTAGAAAAATCAGTGTCTCCGATAATTTTATTTCTGGCTTATGGACAAGGTAGATTTGATTATTTCTAATCGCCAATGCTTTGAGAGAGTGGTGATACTTTATTATCGGCTTACCTTTGCTATTGTTTCGCTTCCGTCTTGGGCGAAAAGTATATGAGTACTGAGTTACTGAAAAATACCTTTCTTGTTTTGGTGCTCTATCTCCTTCTTGCTTATTCCCTGAAGCAGACTTAAATGATCTATCTCTTTGGCCTTTGCATAACACTCTTCTTTGAATTGACAATACGAGCAGTGTTTATTGAGGATAACTGGCGGCGGTTGCTCCTGCGCAGACAACTTCCATTTTCTTAGTTCAGCAAGAATCGGCTCTATCGTTTTTGACGCAGTTTCAAGTTTGACTCTATGGGACTTGTTGTCAGCGGTTATAACTGTTCCTGATGCTATCTTTTGGCCTTGAACTTTTGATAAAACATATCCAGCGAAAGTAATATGAAGGATCTGCTCTTTTGTAATGGTGTAATTTCCAACAACAATTGCTGGTTCGTAATATCGCCGTCTTTTATGCTGGTTGTTTTCTTTCCGTATAAGAAAATCCGTTTTAGCCGTCAAATCTTCCCAATTCAACACAGCATTGCATAGGGTAGCATTTACATTTTCCAGAGCCTTTGCAGAGTAAGCAGTTGCATCGAGTTTCATGAGCAAGAACTCCTCTATATAACTTGTATATAACTTGTTTTACGTTTTTGAGTCTGCTCATCCAATAACGCAATATATTCACTAATCCTTCCGTCTTGCCTGCCATTGAGAAGAAAGAAGGCTTTGCGTTTACATTGTGTATATGCCACTACTATTTCAGGAGAAATAAGATCGATCATTTTGCAGCCGACAGTATTTCTTAAGAATGATTAGTTCTTGTTACTTCGTTAGCTTTTGGCGAATTGCTTACATTGAGCACCAACCATTACTCATGGCATGGTCGATAATCACCCAATGGCCAAAGCCTCTGCCACTTTCCCTAAATCAAATAGGTTAAAAAGTTGTTGTTGAACTGAACTACGGCTCGATATCTGCCTTGAGACTCCATGCTGCTCATATATCAAGATAAGCTCACGAATATCGGAGAGTTCTTGCTTGAGAAGAGCCGGACTCATTCGTAGTTCGGCTTGCACAGCCTTTAACTCCATTACCCGGATTAGCACTAAGCTCATTATCGCGCAGAATCCAAAGGCCCGTATTTTACTATCTGTCCAATGACGCGCCGGTTGCCAGCATATCAATTCTAGGTTCTTCAGAAGTTTAAAACCATCCTCAACTTTGTTCTTGGCATGATATTGGGTAATGACCCAATCTGCTGAAGCCGCCAATTCATTAGTGAAGAGAAGATTCTTGCCAAAGCGTTTCCGCTTTTCAACAATGGCCTTGGTCTCTTCAAATATTAAATTACCATCCTGATAAATTGGACGAATGTATTTGCCATAGTGGCTCTGATCAAGCAATGTCGTAATCCCTTCCGTAATCTCTTTTGGACGCCTCTTATATTGATCCAACTTCTGTTGAATTTGCTCTTTCAGGCGAGCTATTCCTTGCTGCAATGTGTGCTCTTGTTTGCGTGCCAGGCACGCGTTATAGGTGAGCACCAATGCGCAATTGACGCCCATTACTTCACGTGTTAAGCAATGGTAGTTCGAGTCTTTCCACTTCCCTGTGTAACTCTCTAAAGAAAGTCCCGCCAAATCAGCAAAGTTTGACAGTACCAAACTGCCAACCCATTTCACTTTTCCTTGCAGTTTTTGAAAATTCTCTTCACTATTGTTACCTTTATCGAGGATCAAAACCAGATTCTCAATCTCGTTGAATCCTCTTTTCATTTGATCCAATAATTCCGAGACTACGCCACTAAAAGTTTTCACGTCTTGACTATTGCCTCGATAAAGACGATGAAACAGAGGAATGCCCCATTCTTTATCTACACACACGGCCAATCCTACTTGCTTCAAGTGATGTTGCAAAGCCTTGTTATCTCCATTGCGCGCTAGTTGTGAGCGGACTGGCTCCTCAATATAAGTGAAGAAGTTTGTAGTGTCATAAATCAATGCATCTGAAGAAAGACCAAACTGTTCTTTTATGTTCAAAAACAATCTCTCTTCAATGGCAGAAAATACCTTGTTATCTATGCCTGCAAAAAGGTCATCTTTGAGTTCTGCCTTTTCAGCACGACGCTTACGTAACTCTTTTTCACTGATAAGATCTTCTGTTGCGTACCAGAAACTATTTGAGGAAAGCCGCCGCGCGTCAAAACCAAGCAGATCGGGTAATATAGTTTTTGCTACCCATTCTCCCATTTGCTCCTTGCTGGTAGCATGTTGTAATCTATTAATGATGGGCAGCAAAAAGTAGAGCCATCTTTCCACTCCATAGCGGGAGCCCGTAATATATTCTTTCAGCAGGTCTACTAAACCTATTTCTATTGCTGTTTGATAAACTGCTGCGACAAAACCAAACTCTCGATGGCGAATTTCTGCCGGCTTTCGTGATTTGAGTGATTGTTTGATTAGTTCTACGATAATTTCTTCTGTTCCAAGATATATTGACTCTGTGCGAGTTCGACTTTTACCTGTTCCTTTCGTCTTGCCACCGCCGCCCGCTTCTATCTTTTCCCGCCAACTTTTCTGCAGGTAATAATAGACCTTGCCTTTGATCTTTTTGATTGAGAGCCGTTCGTTCATTTTTAACTGACATTAACATATATCTGCTGTATTGTAAAGCATATTCGAAATAATTTGTTAACTGACACTATCTAGAACTCCAACCCATTGATTCTCATTCTGTTAGATCACTTCTTCCTGCTAATTTACGAAACTCCGGTTAGATTCTACCCACCTGCAGTTAAGCTAATCTCTCCTGCCGAGGGTGAAACCGTAGAGCGTGGTAAGCCATTCACAGTTTGTTGGAAAACACTCACTGCCAATCCAGCAGCATCTAGCCATAAGCTGGAGTATTCATCAGGTGGGAATTTTCAGTTACTGGCTACTCTATCAGGATCGGCAAAAGCTTACGATTGGAATGTGCCTGGTGAAAAGATCGCTAATGCGCAGCTCCGCATCACTATTAGTGAGGCCAGTCGCAGTGGAGCAGCAACAACTATCTTCAAGATAGACGATAAAGACAAAGTACCTCCTACTGTAAGATTCCTCAACCCACTTGGAGGTGAACGTTTTAATCAGGGTGATAATATTATGATCACCTGGTCATCAACTGACAATATTGGCGTAACTTCTCAGGATCTTACCTTCTCTACTGATGGAGGGGCTACTTTTAACAACACTCTCGCAACAGGGCTAAATGGTTCAGTACAGAGCTTTGCTTTCTCAATACCTAATTCACTTGAGACTAGTAAAGCTAGACTGCGTTTGAGTGTTAGAGATGAAGCAGGCAACACCAACCAAGCTATGACTTCAGATTTTCAGATACAAAAACCTGTTCCAGTAGATAAAGAAGCTCCATTTGTGAAATTCAATAGCCCCATAGGAGGTGAGAAGTTTAGTCAAG
>JBFLVQ010000665.1:0-5215 GCA_040758525.1 Acidobacteriota bacterium | reverse complement strand
GATATTGTTTCTTGATGAACTGCCAAAAGGGCTAACGGGCAAACTTCAGCGCATTGGTTTGGCAGAAAAATTAAACATTACTGTCGGAGAGCAAGAAGATAGAGCATCAAAGATAGAATTCATTGCTCCCCGCACTCCTTTAGAAGAGGTGTTAGCAGGGATCTGCGCCGAGCTTCTACGTCTCGAACAAGTAGGGATTAATGATAATTTTTTCCAACTCGGTAGCGATTCTATGCTAGCAACTCAATTTGTTTCACGTATAGCCGAGTTATTCCAAGTGCAATTGATGGTAAACACTATTTTCGAAGAGCCAACCATAGCCAGATTGGCTGATTTTATTCTACGGGATTCAAATACTCGAGCTAGAGTGGAAAAGGTTGCTCAATTGTTAGTGAGTTTAATTGATATGTCTGATGAGGAAGCAACGGGAGTTTTGGAAAAAGATATTTCGTGCAGGGAGGATGAAACCAGATGAGTCGCTTTTCCAAACGTATTTTTGATCTTTCGGCAAAGAAACGAGAAGTATTAGATCGATTGCTTGAAATAGATGGATTTGCTCCAATGGAGCTAACAAAGATCCCTCGGCGTAAAGATATCGGTGTTATTCCACTCTCGTTTGCACAACAGCGATTATGGTTTATGAGTCAATGGGAAGCCGGTAATCCATCTTACAACCTTCCCTATTTTGTGCATTTTCGTGGTACACTTAACATCGCTGCACTAGAAAGAAGCTTCAACGAAATAATCCATCGGCATGAAATTCTACGCACTACCTTTACTATCATCTCTGGACAAGCAGTACAGATTATTGTCCCAGCTCTGGCATTAAACATGTCCATCATAGATTTACAAGAGCTTGACAAGGAGCTGAAGGAGATAGAAACAGCACAATTAGCTAGTCAGCAAGCTCGTCAGCCTTTTGACTTGGTCAATGGACCATTGCTACGTTCCATTCTGCTGCGTTTGTCTGAGCAAGAACATATCCTGCTTTTGTCTCTGCATCACATTGTCTCGGATGGTTGGTCTAGAGGGATATTGATTAGAGAATTGGCGGCATTATATGAGGCATTCTCTATTGGTAATCCATCTCCACTTTCAGAGTTGCCCATCCAGTATGCAGATTTTGCCATTTGGCAACGAGAATGGTTAAATGGAGAGATTTTGCAAAAGCAGCTTGCCTACTGGAAAGAGAAACTTGCTGGTGAATTACCAATTTTAGAACTCCCTACTGATCATCCTCGCCCAGCGCTACAGACTGCTAATGGTGCACACTATTTCTTTACCTTGGCAAAACAGGTAACAGAATCGCTAAAAAGTTTCAGTGCACAGCATGACGTAACACTGTTTATGATCTTGTTAGCAGCCTTAAAAGCTCTCCTTTACCGATATACCGGTCAGGCAGATATTTTAATAGGCTCGCCAATCGCCAACCGCAATAGAGTAGAAATAGAGGGGCTAATAGGATTTTTTGTAAATACGATTGTTTTACGAACAAGCATTACTGGTGAGATGAATTTCCAAGAGTTGGTTAAAAAGGTTCAACAGACTGCCTTGGAAGCTTATGCCAATCAGGATCTGCCCTTTGAGAAATTGCTAGAAGAGTTACAACCAAAAAGGGATTTAAGCCGTTCACCACTGTTTCAAGTAGTCTTTATTCTTGAAAATGCTCCTACTCAGGCATTGAAATTACCAGGCTTATCTTTGGAGATTTTAGAGATCGATAGTAAGACAGCAAAATGCGAATTGATGCTTTTGCTAGAGGAATCAAGAGGAGATTTAAAAGGATTCCTAGAATACAACACAGATCTTTTTGAACCTGATACAATCGCTCGCCTTATCTCTCATCTACAAACTTTGCTTGCCGCCGTAGCGATTAATCCACAACAGCGAATTGCACAGATACAGTTATTAACAGAGATAGAATGTCAACAGTTATTGGTAGAATGGAATAATACAACCATTGAGTATCCTTACGATAAGTGTATACACAAGCTGTTTGAAGAACAAGTAGCATACACACCAACAGCCATTGCTATTACCTTTAAGCAACAACAACTCAGTTATCAAGAGTTAAATGCCAGAGCCAATCAATTGGCTCATTACCTGATCAGTTTAGGTATACAGCCAGAGATGTTAGTAGGGGTCTGCTTGGATCGATCTCTAGAAATGATAGTAGCACTACTGGGTATTCTCAAAGTAGGTGGTGTCTACTTACCACTTGATCCAAGTTATCCAAAAGATCGATTAGCATTTATGTTGGCAGACGCACAAGTCGATATTCTACTAACAGAGGAAAAATTGATCGGGCAATTGTCAGGATATGATGTGCAATTAATCTGCATGGATAAAGATTGGCAGTTAATTACTCAACATAGTACAGAGAAAGTCGTCTGTGATGTAGAGTCAGACAATCTCTGTTATGTTATCTATACATCTGGTTCAACAGGTAAACCAAAGGGAGTGTTAATAGAACACCAAGGGTTGTCGAATCTGGTACAACAACAAACAAAGACATTCCAACTTGATAGAGAGAGTCGGGTTTTACAGTTTGCTTCATTGAGCTTCGATGCATCAATTTTTGAAATGGTGATGTCGTTGAGTTGTGGAGGCAGACTCTATCTAGAAAGTAAAGAACAGTTATTACCAGGGCCGGACTTGCTAGAGTTTCTACAGCGAGAAAGTATAACAATAGTTACTTTGACACCTAGTGCATTGGCAGTTTTACCTGAGGGTGAGTTGGCTGAACTAGAAACAGTTATAGTAGCAGGGGAAGAGTGTAGAGCAGAGTTGGTAGCACGCTGGAGTGTGGGACGACGTTTCTATAATCTTTATGGCCCAACAGAGACAACGATATGGGCAACGATGGCCAGATGTGAAGTAGTAAAAGGAAAACCATCGATAGGGCGGCCAATCGCAAACACACAAGTGTATATATTGGATAAGGAACTGCAGCCAGCACCAATAGGAGTAGCAGGAGAGTTGTGTATTGGAGGAGTAGGGTTGGCGAGAGGCTATCTCAATCGTGCAGACTTGACTGCAGATAAGTTCATACCCAATCCATTCAGTAGTGAAACAGGAACAAGACTCTATCGCACTGGAGATTTAGCCAGATACTTACCAGATGGCAATATAGAGTACCTTGGACGCATTGACCAACAAGTAAAGCTAAGAGGCTATCGCATTGAGTTAGCTGAGATAGAAACAGTATTGAAACAACACTCTCTGGTAAAAGATGCGATAGTTATTGCCAGAGAGGATGAGCCAGGCGAGAAGCGATTAGTAGCATATCTGGTAGCAGAGACAGGAGCAAGCGTCACAGCTACTGAGTGTCAGGCACATCTGCGAGAGAGATTGCCAGAGTATATGATTCCCTCGCACTGTGTGATGTTGGAGAGGATGCCGCTAACGACAAGTGGAAAAGTAGATCGCAAAGCATTACCAATGCCAGCAAGAGTAAGGTCAGAGCTAGGGCAGGAGTATGTAGCAGCCCGCAATGGGATAGAGGAGATATTGGTAGGGATATATGCAGAGGTATTAAAGCTGGAGCGAGTAGGCATACACGACAACTTCTTTGAGTTAGGAGGACATTCACTGCTGGCAACGCAACTGATGTCGAGAGTGCGGGATACCTTCAGGATAGAGATAGCATTACGTAATCTATTTGAATACCCCACAGTAGCAGGATTAGCTAAGAAGCTAGAGTCACTTAATGAAGAGCGAGTAGGATTAGCTGCTCCATCAATTGGTAGAGTAAACCGAGATCAAGCAATACCATTGTCATTCGCACAGCAGCGACTCTGGTTTTTAGATCAGTTTGAGCCAGGCAGTGCTGTTTACAATGTATTGGGTGCAATTAATTTGGTAGGCAATCTGAATGTAGTGATATTAGCGCGAAGCATTAATGAGATAGTTCGCAGACATGAAGTGTTGCGCACAAACTTTGCGATAAGTAATGGTGAACCAATACAGCAAATTATAGAACAATTGAAACTACAATTGGCAGTAGTGGATCTAATAGAGATAAGTAGTACAGTCTCGATAGAGACAGGCCGGCTGATTATAGAGGAATCTGCTAAACCATTTGACTTGAGTATAGGGCCACTATTACGAGTGAAGTTACTACGCACAAAAATAGATGAACATATACTACTTTTTACAATGCATCACATCGTCAGTGATGGATGGTCGATGGGAGTGTTAATTAAGGAAATAGCAGCATTATATCAAGCCTATCTATCAGGTAAGCCATCACCATTGGAAGAGTTGCCGATTCAATATGCTGATTATGCCGCTTGGCAACGAGAATGGTTACAAGCAGAAGTGCTTGCTAAACAGATTGAATATTGGCGACAACAATTAGGTAATGAACATGAGGCTCTGATTTTGCCCACAGACCGTCCCAGACCAGCGGTACAGAGCTATCGAGGAGCACGCTATCGTTTCGCGTTGAGTGAGGAACTGAGCGCAAAATTGAAGGAGTTAGGCCGACGAAAAGGCGTGACTCTATTTATGACCTTACTTAGTGCGCTTGATGTTTTACTATATCGCTACAGCGGGCAGGTAGACATCAGTGTAGGAACACCAATCGCTAATCGTAATCGTACAGAGATAGAGAATCTCATTGGATTCTTTATCAATACATTGGTGATGAGAGTAGAGCTATCAGGCAAGCTGAGTTTTGCACAGTTGTTGGGAAGAGTAAGAGAAGTGACATTGGGAGCATATGGGCACCAGGATGTACCATTTGAGAAGATAGTAGAAGAATTACAGCCTGAACGAGATTTGAGTCGTAGCCCTCTTTTCCAGGTAGTGCTCACTTTGCAAAATACTCCAATGGCATCACTAGAATTGCCAGAGCTAACACTTAATACTATTCCAGTAGAAAATCAGACGGCCAAGTTTGATTTAAGTGTAATCCTAATAGAGACAGAAACAGGTTTATCAGGTAACTGGCGTTACAGCACAGATCTGTTTGATGAGACTACAATTGATCGGATGGCTGGACATCTCACAAGGCTGCTGGCGGCTGTAGTAGAGAATGCAGAGCTACGATTGTGGGATCTACCTTTACTCAGCGAGATAGAGCGCCAACAATTATTAGTAGAATGGAATAACACATTCGTTGAGTATGACAATGCGATCTGTCTGCATCAGCTATTTGAAGCACAGGTTAGACAGACACCAGATGCTGTTGCCGTAGTGTTTGAACAAGATC
>JBFLVQ010000664.1:0-5267 GCA_040758525.1 Acidobacteriota bacterium | reverse complement strand
GTAGGGTTGGCACGAGGGTATTTAAACAGACCCGAGTTAACTGCAGAGAAATTTATTCCCAATCCATTTAGTACTCAGTCAGGAGAAAGGCTCTATCGTAGTGGAGATCTAGCTCGCTACTTACCAGATGGAAATATTGAGTTTTTAGGACGTGCTGACTATCAAATAAAGATACGTGGTTTCCGCATAGAATTAGGAGAAATAGAGTCAGCGCTCTGTCAACATCCTGATGTGCATAAGAGTGTAGTAGTTTTACAAAAAGATCATCTTGGCAATCAACGTTTAGTATCATATTTAGTCTGTTATCAAGAGAAGCCTCCTACTGTTAGTGAGATTCGTACTTTTCTAAAAGAGAAGTTACCAGATTATATGATCCCTGGGATATTTGTAGTGTTACCAGAGATCCCCTTAACGTCTAATGGAAAAGTAGATCGACGTACCTTACCTATACCTGATGGGTCAAGACCAACTTTAAATAGAGCCTATGTTGCTGCTAGTAATATCAACGAGAAGTTACTTGTCGAAATCTGGTCTCAAGTATTGGGTATAGAAAAGATAGGAATATATGACAACTTTTTTGAATTGGGTGGAGATTCGATACTGAGTTTACAAATTACTGCACGTGCAAATCAAGCCGGTCTACACATAACTACTAAACAGATCTTCCAATACCAAACTATTGCAGAACTGGCTGCTGTGTCAGGTAGTCGTCAAACAACATTAGTAGGGCAGGAGAGAGTAAGCGGAGAGCTTCCTCTTACACCAATTCAGCATTGGTTCTTCGAACAAAAGATATTAGACCAACATCATTGGAATCAGGCTATTTTGTTGAAAGCTCTACAGCCTATTGATATCGCGCTATTGGCACAAGCAATCGATGAGATTGTTAACCATCACGATGCTTTGCGACTACGCTTTTATTATGAAGAAGGAGAATGGAAACAGTACAACAATGATAACGAAGAAGGCGTAGTATTTAGCCGATTTGACTTCAGTGGAATAGAACAAGAGCAGCAACACAAAGAGTTAGCTTATGCGGTTGTACAGTTACAGAAGAGTCTAGATTTAACACAAGGACCAATCATACGTGTTGCGATGTTTGAACTAGGCGAAAGAGAACCAGCACGGCTATTGATCATAGTGCATCATTTGGCCGTAGATGGAGTGTCTTGGCGTATTCTACTGGAAGATCTACAACAGGCTTATGAGCAGTTGAGAGCAAGGCAAGTTGTTAAGTTAGCAGCAAAAACGAGTTCTTATCAACAATGGGCGTTAGCATTGCGTGAGTATGCACAATCAATAGAAATGGCAGCGGAGTTGGATTATTGGCTGCAGCTAACAGAACACTCAATAGAACAATTGCCATTAGATAAACAGATAATAGAGCTTTCAGAGATAAATATACAAGCTAATGCATGTGAGGTGAAAGTAACTCTTAGTGAAGCAGACACACTGGCACTCTTGCAAGAAGTTGGCGAAGTATACCAGACACAGATAAATGATCTGTTATTGACAGCATTGGCTTGGGCTATTCAGCGATGGAGTGGCAATAGGATAGTACTAGTAGATATGGAGGGACATGGTAGAGAAGAGTTGGTAACAGGGATTGATGTGTCACGCACAGTAGGCTGGTTTACCAGTATCTATCCAGTAGTGTTAAAAATATCTGGGCAGTTGAATGAGGATTTAAAGCGAATTAAAGAGCAATTACGAAATATACCTAAGCGAGGAGTCGGTTACGGAATATTGAAGTATTTGAGTGCTGATGTAGAAATACAACAACGATTAAAGGCATTGCCAGCAGCAGAGATAAGTTTCAATTATTTGGGTCAAGTAGATCAAATATTAAGACCAGAGTCATTGTTTGGCCTAGCAACAGAATCAAATGGACCATTGTGTAGTGAGCAAGGAAAACGACGATATTTAATTGATGTTATTTGTATAGTAGCAGGCGGTCGACTGCATGTACGTTGGATCTACAATGAGAATTTTCATAGGCGTGAGAACATAGAAAAGTTAGCAAATGGATTTATAGGTGTGTTGGAAGAAATAATTGTGCATTGTCGTTCGGCTAATACTAGTAATTATACACCTTCAGATTTTCCATTAGTGAAGCTGAAGAAATCCAAATTTGATAAATTGGCAGTTTTTCTGGACAAATTCAATAAATCCTAAGTCAATGAGGTTATAAGCAAGTATGAAAAATGTTAGTGATGTCTATCCCCTTTCACCTTTGCAACAGGGGATGTTCTTTCACACTCTTTATGCTCCTCAGGCTGGTGTTTATTTCGAGCAACTAAGCTTTACCTTAGCAGGAAACCTTAATGTATCTGCTTTGAAACAGGCTTGGCAGCAGGTAATGGAAAGGCATTCAGCTTTTCGTACAGCATTGATTTGGGAAGGATTGGACGAGCCTCTACAAGTAGTGTTAAAGCAAGTACAGTTACCCTGGCAGGAGCAGAATTGGTGTGATCTATCCCCTTTACAACAACAACAACAGTTAATGTCTTTTCTTAGTCAAGATCGGAAACAAGGGTTCGATTTCTCACAGGCACCATTAATGCGGTTAACGCTAATCCATATAAGTGATAATTTATATAAATTTATTTGGAGTCACCATCATTTAATAATTGATGGTTGGTCAATAGCTCTAACCTTAAAGGAAGTATTCTTATTTTATGAAGCCTACTGTAATGATAAAGAATTACATTTAGATCATAGTAGACCTTATAGAGATTATATTGCTTGGTTACAACAACAGGACATTCATAAAGCTGAACGGTTCTGGCGAGAAGTATTAACAGGTTTCACTAATCCAACCACATTGATTGTAGAAAAGCATTTTACAGTGCTGACAGAAGAGGTTGAAAAGCAGGTAGAGGTTGCCTTTTCACCGAGATTAACAACTGATCTGCAAACATTAGCACGTCAACATCAACTAACGCTTAATACATTAGTACAAGGCGCCTGGGCTATATTATTAAGCCATTATAATGGGCTAGAAGATATTGTTTTAGGTGTTATCGTTTCTGGTCGCCCACCAGAACTCTCAGGTATTGAGGATATGGTAGGGCTATTTATCAATACCTTACCTTTACGTGTGAAATTACCGGTAGATAAGCCAGTACTCAACTGGCTTGAGAGCCTTCAAGCATTACATATAGAGATGCAACAGTATGAATATGTTTCATTAACGCAGATTCAAGGTTGGAGTGCGGTTCCTAGAAATAGAGCATTATTTGAGAGCATATATGTTTTTGAGAATTACCCCGTTGATAATACCTTATCAAAGCTTGACAGCAAATTACATGTTAATGACATAAATATAAATCACAAAACCAATTATCCAATCTCGTTAGTAGTAACATTAACATCTCAATTGCTGCTAAAGCTTTCCTATGATAGTAGTCGCTGTGAAGCAGATACAATTACTAGAATGCTTGGTCATCTACAGGTTTTGTTAGAAGGTATTGTTGCTGATCCATTACGTTCTATTTTTGATATACCATTACTCAATGAAGTGGAATGTCAACAGATAATTGAATGGAATAACACAAATAGAGAGTATCCTACAGATCTCTGTATACATCAATTATTTGAGGCACAGGTAAAAAAGGTTGGAGCACGTATTGCTGTTGTATTTGGACAACAACAGTTAAGTTATGAGGAACTGAATCGGCGTGCCAATCAACTAGCGCACTTGTTATGTTGTCTTGGAGTAGGACCAGAAGTAGTAGTTGGTATTTGTATGGAACGCTCGCTAGATATGATAGTAGGTCTGCTAGCAATACTCAAAGCCGGTGGGGCATATCTACCACTTGATCCTAGCTCTCCATTGGAACGACTTGCTTCGATGATAATAGATTCACAGATAAAGCTACTACTAACACAACAACAGATTATTAAGAGCCTGAGCACAATTGAACACCAGATAGTGTGCATTGATAGAGATTGGCCAGAGATATCTAGTTATAGTGAAGAAAATCCTATTAACAGGACAGTAACAGATAATCTTGCTTATGTTGTTTACACCTCTGGTTCAACAGGGCAACCCAAAGGAATAGCCATACCACACAAAGCTGTAAATCGACTGGTACTTAATACTGATTATGTACAACTAGGAACTAAGGACACTATAGCACAAGCATCAAACGCATCGTTTGATGCAGTTACATTTGAGATCTGGGGTGCATTGTTGAATGGAGCAAAGCTAATTGTGGTAAGCAAAGAAGTCGTGCTGGTGTGTAAAGAGTTTGCCACACAGATACAAGAGCAAGGAATCAATACACTATTTCTTACCACAGCCTTATTCAATCAGTTGGCACAACAAGAGCCAAGAGTATTCAACAGTCTCAAGCAAGTGTTATTTGGTGGAGAACAGGTAGAGCCTAAATGGGTATGGAAAGTGATGAAAGCAGGTGGGCCAGCAAGATTATTACATGTGTATGGACCAACCGAGAATACGACATTTTCCAGTTGGCAATTGATTGTACAGATAGCAGAAGCAGCAAACACAATTTCCATAGGATTACCAATAGCCAACACACAAATATACATACTTGATACAAGGATGCGAGCAGTGCCAATTGGAGTAGCAGGAGAGTTATATATAGGAGGAGCAGGACTGGCACGAGGCTACTTCAAGAACGTAGAACTAACAGCAGAGAAGTTCGTTCCCCATCCATACAGTAAACAAGCAGGAGCGAGGCTCTATCGTAGTGGAGATTGGGGAAGGTATCGAACGGATGGCAGCATAGAGTTTATTGGACGAATAGACAATCAGGTAAAGTTACGAGGATTTCGAATAGAGCTAGGAGAGATTGAAGCAAAGCTTAACGAACATCGACAGGTGAGAGAGTGTGTAGTAGTAGCGAGTGAAGGATCAAGTATAGAGAAGCGATTGATAGCCTACTTGGTGACAGAGGCAGGAGAGAATATCTCAACAGCACAGCTACAACATTATCTGCAAGATAGACTACCAGAGTATATGCTGCCATCGGCATATGTGCAGATAGAACGACTACCATTGACTGCAAATGGTAAGGTAGACCGACGTGCACTACCTGCGCCAGATTACTCAAGAACAGATATTGAACGAACCATAACAGCACTACGCAATCCACTTGAAGAGGTAGTTGCAGCAATATGGACAAGAGTATTGGCAATAGCGAGAGTGTCGATAGATGATAACTTCTTTGAGCTAGGAGGACATTCGCTGCTTGCGACACAGGTAATCTCGCAGGTAAGGAGCACATTCAAGGTAGAGG
>JBFLVQ010000663.1:0-5268 GCA_040758525.1 Acidobacteriota bacterium | reverse complement strand
TTATTTGCATCGGTGATAATTATGCCTTCCTGAGTACTTTCAAATACTCTGGAAAGCAGGTGGGTGGATTTCTCAGTAGTCTTACCCTTGTCTGTATAATGTGCAATGGTGCAGAGAAAGGCAATTGTCCCATCTTCGCTTTTGTGTGTCAGAATAATTTGAGAAATAGCAACTTCCTCACCACTAGGTCTTAGAAGCGCAGTTTCACCTTGCCATAATCCATCACGCACTGCTGTTGGAATACCTTCCTGCATAATAAGTAGACCAGCCCATTCTGGGTAAAAGTCATATATTTTGGTGGTTGAAAGATCTGCCTTGTCACTAAGCTCAAGCATCTCTCGACCTGCTGTGTTTAGGTAGAGTAGCCTTCCATCAATATTTATCGTAGCAACAAAGTCTGTAATTGACTCGATTACTGAAATCAGTTGTCCCTCTTTAAGGCTTATCATTAATTTGAAAAGATGCATTAGCAATTGATTTCTTCAGTAATAACCAATCTCAGTCTCAAGTTTAATAGCTATTTTGCTCGAATTCGAGATAAAACAGTTTTATTTCATCAATTAAAGATATAATGAGCAACATCTATGCCGTTAAAATTGCTGGAAGGATCAATAAACTTGCTCAGTGATGTAATGTAATTACCAGACAGATTAAATACCTCATCAGTGAAATCAGATTAGTTTTTTCACATATGTGGATTTATTCTCAAAGTATGAGAAATTTTACTCGTCTTTGCAAAAACCCTTTCTGCAATAGCCATAAAACTTCAGGCTTGTAATTTGCATTTCTATTTAAGCAGTTGACAACATTTAAGAAAGGGCCTATAGAAAATGTCCGTTAATACTGCTGCCAAGCCTTTAGATGCATCATTACAGTACTGGAAAATTATCGAAGCGGATTTCCCATCGAAAAGCTCTCTTGCCGAACAGATTATATTCTGTCTGAAATATGCTGTGCTTGCTCCTTCTAGTCATAACTCTCAGCCCTGGCTATTTAAGATAGTTAATGATGATATTGAACTATATGCTGACAGAAGACGTGCCTTGTCTGTTATCGATCCTGATGATCGCGAATTGATAATCAGTTGTGGTGCAACACTTTTCCATTTAAGAACTGCATTAAGGCGCTTTGGTTATACATTCGCAGTAGAGCCTTTTCCAAAGCCTACGGATCCGGATCTACTTGCTGTTATACATATAGGTTCTAAGAAGCGTGCTACCTCTGAAGAAAAGTGGTTTTTCAATGCCATTTGCCAACGACACACGAGTCGTATGCCATTTGAAAAGCGGCTTCCTGCTAAGGAACTACTCGACGAATTAGTCTCTAATTCTAATAAAGAAGGAGCATGCTTAGATATTGTCAGCGAAGATGATCGGCGTAACGATTTAGCTAAGCTAATTTCTCAAGCAGACCGTATACAAATGGCTGATAAGAGATTCCGGCGTGAGTTGGCTGCCTGGATACATCCTAATAGATCCAAGAGTTGTGACGGTCTGCCTGGATACTCTTTGGGAATGGGAGATCTAGTGTCATATTTCGGCCCTCTGGTATTGAGAACTTTTGATTTGGGTGATGGCAGAGCAGCAAAAGATCAGGAATTAGCTGCTGCCTCTCCTATTCTAGCCGTGCTTGGGACAGAAGGTGATAGTGCTCTAGATTGGTTGGCTGCCGGTCAAGCATTGGATAGAGTTCTCTTACGTGCCTGCACTGATGATATCAAGGCATCTTTTCTGAATCAACCGATAGAGGTACCGGAACTGCGGGAGCAATTAATAAAGCTTTTGCGCATTCAATACAATCCTCAATTAGTATTGAGGTTCGGTTATGGCTCATCACCAGTGCCAACCCCACGCCGAACTGTTAAAGAAGTATTGTTATAAATTGACACAGATTAGCAACTCGACAAACACTAACCTCAAAGGGAATGTCTATGCAATCCACCTATGGTCCTATATCTATCTCTGAAATAATTATTGCTGGCTTCAAGATGATTGCTGATGAGCGGATCGCTAATATTGAATCGTACCCTAATGTGGATAAAGAGGAACTAACACATAAGGTTCGAATAACTATTAAACAATTCCGGGCTCTACTGCGACTTATCCGGCCAATAATCTCCGCAGAGATCTATGACCAAAATAATATCAACCTGCGCGACGCGGGGCGTAGACTCTCAGCAATAAGGGATATTGTCATTGCTCGCAATCTTATCAAAGAGTTGCTAGAAGAGGTTTCATCCATTCAAAATCAAGATAGGTTAGAAGTTATTCTCAAAGAGCTTGCTAGGCAAGCAAGCTCACAACTCTCCTTTGATAAGAGTGAAGTACTGGCTAACACAATAATTGTTTTAAAAGAGACCAGAAATTATTTTACTAAACTAAATTTACAGAAAGAAGGATGGGATATACTGTTGCAAGGATTAAAAGGGACATATGATAGAGCGCGCAAGATAATGAAGCAAGCCAATAATAGCCACAATGATAAATATTCCCATAATTGGCGTAAAGTATCAAAAGATCTATGGTATCAACTGCAATATATTGAGTTGGTAAAATCGAATGGATTAGCAGTAATAATAAAGAGGTTAAAACAACTCAATAAAAACCTTGGCAGATATCATGATTATGTAGTGTTGATTGATAGGCTCCGCGCTCATCGAGAGATTTTTGGAGGAAACAATATAGTTGATCCTGTCATAGAAATTCTAAATGATCGAAAAGAAAGATTGAGGCGGGTGTCTTTCAAAGTAGGAAAAAAAATCTTCTCTATTAAACCAAATAAGTTTTTGTCGGTAATACTTACTGATGAAATGAAGCGGTCTAAACTAGGAAATTTCACTGAAAATGTGCGGTAAATCATCCATTCGTAATCTAGCAGGGATATACAAAAGATGTTGCCACAGAGTAAGTCTTATTTGTTCTCTGTGGCAACACTCCTGAATGGTTGTGGTTTATGTTTTAATCCTTTCGCACTCGTTTACGCTCAGGTATGGGTGGAGGAGCAGGCTCCTCACGTCTCGGCTCGGCTAGGACTGGAGATGGTTGGGGTGTTGGGATAGGTTTTTCTATCTCAGTTGGTTTTGGTGTCTCGGGTATTGGCATAGTTACTGGAAACCCATATGGCTCTGGCAAGGATTTTTCAGTAACTACATAACGAGCCCGTAGTAGCGTATCGACATCAACAAAAACACCTTTTTCATTGTCATAATAAACCGAGAGGATTTCGTAGCCATCCGTGCCAGGTAGATAGAATCTTTTTAGTACTGGCAACGTTGAACTCTCGAAATCGAACACAACCTTAGGCTCATCACGCCAACCAACAACAGCGCGATCTATTCGCACTGTATTAAGCCAACCGAGGTGTTGTCGTTCTTTTGTTTCAATGCTGAGGAGATGGCCTGGGGCGGTACCCACATCTTTGATCCAGTATTCCCCTGCTGGTAGTGCCATTTTGGCACTGGGTTCAAGCAGGAATGGCTTGGTAGTGGTAAATTTAATCCTGTACTGAGGAATATTAGCCACTCCAAAACAACCGAATATGAGGATGAGTAGGACAGAAAGAATTACTCTTTTTCTCATGGCTTCTTAACCTCCTATTCCGTTTAGTTTTCCTCCTTGCTAAAGTTATTTACTTTCTGTTTAGGTTACATTGTCATCAATATGGTTTTTACAAAATTACTGGTTAGCTAATGTAGAATACTCTAAATACGGTAGACGCAACCTCCATTCCAAACATGTGAGTTGTAGATAATATGTCTGAATGTAGCATCTCTTGTTGATCTGCTAGATCAAAAAATTACTGACCATTGGCAAAAAACTGGTCATTGTCATGAGCAAAAGAGCTTGATACTGAGAGGGTGAAAAAGAATCAAACGTGTAGGTTTATCGTTGCGCAAGATAATAGAACGAAACTGACGCTAAAGAAAATATTAGCCTTCTGGGGGTACTCAATTATATTTAGATTATAGATGGCTAGACCTATCGACTAACCATCTATAATCATTGTGGGCTTTTTACATTGCTGCCCCAACTTCTTTGTTGTGATTAATTCACTAGTCTTTTTACTTATTACTCACTTAGATGAGCGTGTGGTCTTTGTCCTACCTTTCGGCAACCATTTTCCAAATGTGCCGTCAGCGTTTCTTTCAATTAGATAACGCCTGCCACGACGCACCACATATACTCTTTTATTCTTTGCCATATCCTCTCCTTTATAAACATTGATAATGTCTATAAACGAGATGGTAATTTCCTATACACAGTTGCCCATTCTATTTTTCAAACAACTAATTGTTCAATGCTCCATATGTTACTTTACCCATAAATTTGCACTGATTATCAATAACTTACAAGTATACTTAAGGCGATTCATAAGTGAATGGAAGCATAAAATTGCACAAAGTTCATTGTTTTTGCCCTATTTACTCATAACCTTGCACTAAGTTCTATACTAAAAGTTGTAGTGTTAGCAATAATTTTCAAATTCATACAATTTATTGTAGATGCCGGTCGGTTTAGTGCAAATTTATGGGTAAAGGGACAAATTTGCAGTGCAAAACTATCCTTCAAGTGACAACTACTAAACAGAAGATCTTTAGCTTCTTCCTGGAATCAGCGGAGAAAAGTGCGCCTGTGCTGCTACGTCGATAGCATAGCCCTTATCTAGTCTTATCAATCCTAACTAACTTTAATCAATCCTAATCAATCCAATGTGAACCTCACCGGCCTAAAGGCGCTATCAATTACCCACATGTCGCGGAGCGTCACTGGGTGATGACGCAATGCAAAAATGGAGTGTGACCTGTATTTAATAGGGGTTTATTAAACCATTAATTACAAAACGCAACTTTCAAAAATGACTTTTGCGTCATTTTCTATCTCCTTGCAAATAAATCTACTTACAGACTTGTTGGTAATAGATAGGACTGAAGCCCGAAGAATGCGCCTGCCTTTCTGTTCAAGAAAGGCAGGAATAGTATGTCCATTGGGACTAACATTAAAACTGCTGCTAAGAAAGTAGGCCAAGGGTTCAAAGCATTTGGACGTTGGCTCGGTAATGGCTTCAAGAAAATAGCTGAAGAGAAACAAGAGGAATTGTTTGATAGCTTCAAAGAATTGGCTATTCCCATAGCTGAGTCTGTGACCAAAATAGATCTCAATTTGGATGGTCGCGTTAGCGCTGCTGGCGAGATCGTCAAGGTAGTTGAGAAGACCGGTATGCTACTCGGTACTGAGCTAGCTAAACGAGGCAGGAATGACTTGGTGACCA
>JBFLVQ010000662.1:0-5271 GCA_040758525.1 Acidobacteriota bacterium | reverse complement strand
ATTACTAGATCAAGGTAAAGATTAAGATCTTTTTGTCATCTATCTAACTCTCATGCCTGTCTCTATCCTAGAATGGGTAGGGAACTGCAAGCTGGAGAAGCCATTGGCTACTTAAATGGGCGAAGAAAGAGATAGGTAAGAAAAAGTAGAACAAGGTAAGGAAAAAATTTAGATACATGGTCATTGCCGGTTAACAATGGTGCTGGTCAGATTAGTCTATCACTTTTTCCGGGGTGAACGATTATGATCCGGCCCACATCCATTTTATTGCAAGAGAATGACCGACAATGATCATCAAACCAGAAAAACACCACTCACCAACAACGCCAATTGTTGGTGAAGTAGGCGTAGTTTTCTGATATGAGGCAAATGTTAACAAAAAAAGGTCGTTTTGTGAATGTTAGTAAGAGGAGGTGAATTCTTAGACGAGCGATATATATTCATTGACCAAGGAATGAGGACACAATAGAGGAATCTGAATGGAAATGCTAAACGTGTAAGTAACTTTTCCACCTAGTATAGTTATTCTGTCCGATTAGCAGATAGCCCATTCTATTTGGATAGTAGCCACTTTTGTTAATGCTTTGATTGAGAGCTAATGGGTCCAATTCCTTGTATCGACATACCACACAGAGGTCGAGTAACCAAAAGCTTTGATCGACAGTATCAATATCGAGCAATGAAAACAACAAGCGCAATCCTTCTGGTACAAGCTTCTCCGAGTGATAGTTGATTAAATCCGCTTTGGCAATATCCGAGCTGATCTCTCGATCACTGAATAAAGCTATGGGACATCAGAAATGTATTTGTCTACTTTGAAGACAAAATCAAGCTGTTTGTTGAAAGGTTTATACAATTAGTTAGTTATAGTTGTTAACACTGGAAACTAAGAAGAGGTACAAAGAAACTATAATAGTCAGGGATAGAGATATATTGCCTAACTAATAATTACAGTTAATTGATGATCTTAAATGTTGCTGGATATTGCTGAAAAGTAGGAGACTGTTTTTACAATGCAAGAGAGCTTCAATATGAATAGTGTTGGAACGGATAGCTTAGAAAAATTGTCACATGTAAACTTAGCGGCAATCTGCAGTCAGTCACTGGCGCAATCTGCTTGGAACGAGTTCTATCAGCGCTTTGATAAATGGATACACATATATGTGAGAAAAGCTTTGAGAGGTAAGAACAAAGACAATAATAATGGTTGTAGTCAAAATGGCGAAATAGTAGCTGAGATTGTTCAGGATGTATACCTGAAACTATTAGTAGATGAACGCAAAGCATTACGAAACTTCACTGGTACTACAGACAACGCTTTTCTCGCATATCTTTCCGTAATTTGCACCAATACTGTATACGAGTCTCATAGAAGACAGGTAGCCAATAAGCGTAGTGCTGAGTTGGTATCTATGGATGAAACTGCTAAATACCTAAATATCTGCTGTGATAGTTACCTAAGCGACATAAACATAAATGAGGTAATGAGGTTGTTAGATAAGATTGTGGTAGGCAGGAATTTTAAACGTGACAAGTTGATCTTTAATCTATATGTAGCTTATGGACTGACGGCAACTGAAATAGCACAGTTACCAGAGTTTGATCTGAGTCTTGGCGCAGTCCAATCAATAATTCATAGGATTCGCATCAAGATAACAAATACTTTAAGAACAGTTAACACCAATCAGAGTAGAACTGTATGGTTGTTAGCTGTTAATTGAATGGGAATAAGGATTACTAGCTCTTTGACAACTTTAGTTCTAATAATAAAATTAACCTAATTATCTTGTTCAGGATTAAGATAGAACTTACAACATACCTTACAAGCATCATCCTTTGAAAGGCAAGGCAGGGCGAGAGAGATATGAGAGATACCTAGCACATTTGCAACATGGACTGAACTTGCCACCTATGTCATAATGGAAGCAATATGATTAGGTAAATAAACATATATTGGTAAATATTGATTGATGTGAAAGCTAGATTAAAAGTAAAAACCGAATCATTACCAGAAAGATGTGAAATCTGTCATCAGGCGGACTGTTTTGATCCACACAGCCAGTACTGTACCCGCTGTGTGGGATTGCCCCACCCTAATCCGGCTGCAGAACCACAAGAAGATGTGCCCTTAGCAGAGAATTATAATACCTATTACCAGTCTGCTATGCGTAGGCGATGGCAGTCAATTACTGAGCGGGCCAAATTGCAAGGTATCCAGATTATTCATAGCCAGCACTCGCTGCAACAGAAGCAGATCCGTATTGTTAATTACCGGCGGCGTCGCCAATATCTGCCGGAACCGTATGCTAAGACTCTTAAAACACGACTATATCAGTTCTTATTGCAGTCGTATGACAATTTTCGGAATTTTTTATACGAAGATTTATTTGGTATCCCAGGATTGATCGGTCTAATTATCTGGCTGCTCATTAAATTTGGTAGTCTGATCTTTAAATAGACTTGCTAGAATAATTATCAGGATAGGAAATAGAATTGCCTACAATAGATCGCAGTATAGATTTCATTAGGAAATAAGCGGCGGGAAATAGGATTCCCGCCAGACCACTGTTGAGATGTTAAGATCGCCATTTACTATTAGTTTAGATTAGTAGAACAGTTTACTCAAAGCTTAGCAAGCATAAGTGAGAATGAAGTCCTTGATAAGATCCTGTCTTAAGTTCACTCGATAATAGTTTGCTGTGGTAAGAAACCATTAACGTTAGCAGCCATTTCTAAATTCCTGATAATGTCTATTGTGAAGATTACTTCTAACCCTACTACTTCAATACTGAATCGTCAGCTTTCTTTTCATTTATATACTCAGGAATGGTTGCGTCTCGCAGAAGAGAATGTGGATCAAAATACTTCCCCCCCATAATCACCCCCTCAACTTTGCGAGTGTTTCTGATATCTGTTAATGGATCACCATTCAGTACCACTAGATCAGCTCTTTTCCCTACCTCAAGTGTGCCAGTATTATTGAGGACTCCTAGCCCTTCAGCACTGTTGTGGGTTGCGATCTTTATCACATCCAAGGCTGGTATACCTGCCTCTCCTAATAGTTCCAATTCATCGTGAAGGCTGATACCAGGTATTACCCAGGGATTAGGAAGATCGGATCCTGCAGTTAATAGTACTCCGCCATCATAATAGGCTTTAACCAGTTGAAGTACCTTTGGCCACACTTTCGCACCACGCTCAAAATCATCTTCTTTCCAGTAGCCCAAGGCACCTTCCCATGTCTCTAGAATTGGCTTTGGCACCATTATAAAATCAATACGGTTACGATAACGCGGATCGCGACCTCGAAACTTTGTTACATACGCAATTAATGTTGGGTCTAACGGTGTATGTGCCCTTGCTATGGCCGAGATCATGGTCTTGATCTCAGGTCCATTCAGATCTACCCAATTCAACCAATCAATCCGTGCCAACAGCGGTCCTACTTCTCGGATGCGTTTCTCATATGATTGTCGTTTGTCAGACGGAAGTAACTCTACTGACCAGGTGGCGCCATGTGTAATCGCATCAATACTGACGGCAAGGGCCTGTGTTGGTGTTGTTACTTGAAGATGACCAACAACTTTAAGACCCAGCTTGTGTGCCTCTTCCACTGCAGCTTGGATGAGCTCCGGTGGCATCCTGGCATAGACTTTTATGTAATCGACCCCAATGGCAGCTTGTCGCCGAACTTCAGCACGAACATCTTCTACATTCCTATCTCTACTCCAGTTTATCGGTTCACCTGCAGTGAAGATTTGCGGTCCAAGTGTCTTGCCATTGCGCACATCATTGCGAATAGTAACCGCTTCCACCGATGGTGCAGCTGGATTTCTCGCCGTAGTAATCCCATAAGCAAGTAAAATTTTTAGCACGCGTTCGGTCGTTTGTCTGTCATAGCCAGTAAAATTATCTGGATCACGCAGGAAAGTAATGTGTGCGTGCAGATCAAACAGACCTGGAATTATATATTTGTTCTTACAAGAAATAATCTTAGCTCCACTCGGATATTGAACTTTACCCTTTGGCCCTATTTCGCGTATGCGATCTCCCTGAATTACGATCACTGTATTGGGCCTTGGCTTTGCCCCTGTTCCATCAATAACGGTCGCATCTTCTAAGACTATTCCATCTGGTGCTTTAGTGCGAACAGTGCTCCTTCTCTGCCCTGATGCGCACCCTACTACAGTGATAACTAGCAAAATCGTCAGTATCCGTTTACCCATTTTCAGCCTCAAAGATTATATAGTCACCTAACACTTTCCATTGATAAGTACAGTCACTTTGCATTATACCAGATTGCTTGTTATTGCTGTTTAAGCGCTAACCTTATTTCCATTAATAAAACTCCAGTCATATTTTTTCCTGAACCATCTGCACCACAACCCCAGTAGTAATCATTTGGTGAGTTCTCAATAAGTTCTTCATCTCCAGTTGATAACAATAGTTCTTTAAGCTCTGGATGACTGATAAATTTTTGCCATATGGCTCGGCGCATCACATTATCTTTTACCTGCTCCCAATCCGAACGTATTGGAAGTGTACGAGTACGCCCTAATTGTTTCGCTTCTTTTGGAGTAAGAGCTTTTCTAATTTTCTCAGCCCATTGCGTTGCAGGAAACTTTTGCGCCTGAAAATAGTGCTCAACGCTATGCCAGTACTTTCCATCCAATTCAAACCCATAACGAGCAAAATTAGATAGAGCCCCATACTTATCTGTTGAAGTATAAAAATAAATTGCCATATTAAGCACCAAACTAGCTGAAATATGCACGCCCGGCTTGGGCACACTCAACTATTGGAATCATTTCTCTCAATCAATTATTGACGTTAAAATTATTGTCGGAAAGAATATCTCAGTCTACCCACTAGTTATGGCACAATTAAGCCTTATATGATCACAATATAAACTAGCTGTATCTAGACGAGTACTTACCTGCTGAAATTGTTCAATTATGTCTATTTCTTGAATAGTCAATTTGCTACTCATGGAATTATTAATAATACCCACCATTCTCTTTCTGGTCTGGTCCTATCGCTGGTAGATGCTAATGGTCAGAGACAAGATGGTTTCTTACGTGTGCTAGATACTTTCCATATGAATTTGAATGCCGAGTTAGTAGTGCTAAGCGCATGTAAAACAAGATTAAGTAGGTAGAAAAAAGTTCTTTGACAATGAGTCAAGATGTAAGCCAGAAGCTGCCCGATAATACACCAGCTTTTGTTAGTCGCTCACGGCGGCTCAATGCGTACATATAATCACAGGCAGTC
>JBFLVQ010000661.1:0-5298 GCA_040758525.1 Acidobacteriota bacterium | reverse complement strand
CACGAAGGTTTAACTGTTGGTAAGTGAGTTGTTGTTGGTTAAAGGTTAATGCTACAGCATCAGGTGTACGCTCTACCTGTTCCTCGAACAGTTGTGCAATATTCTTATCCTCTTGATATGTAACATCTGCCTTGTTCCATTCCATTAAAAGTTGCTGCCTCTCCGATTCTAGCAGCAATGGTATAGATGAGATAGGTTGATCAAGATCTATTACGATAGACTCTAGTAACTTGCGAAAATGCTCCAGCATTTTGCTGATTGTATTTGAGTCAAATAGATCTAGATTATATTCTATCCCTCCTTCCAGCCCATTTTCTGTCTCTTCCAGAGACATAGTAATATCGGTTCTCGTTGTTCGTGTATAGACATTAAGCCTAGTCAATCTCAACCCAGCAAAGTTAATAGATCTAGTATCATTACGAAAAGAGAAGAAGACTTGGAAGAGCGGTGTATGGCTTAGGCTCCTTTCGGGCTGTAAAGCTTCAACAAGACTCTGAAAAGGTAAATCTTGATGGGCAAGTGCTCCCAGTGTAGTCTGTTGCACTCTGCTGAGAGCTTCTCGCACAGTGGGATTACCTGATAGATCCATTCGTAACACAAGGGTGTTTGAGAAGTAGCCAATTAATCCTTCTATCTCACTGCGATTACGATTAGCAATCGGAGTACCAATAAGAATGTCTTTCTGTCCTGAATAGCGATAGAGCAGGATTTTGAATCCTGTTAATAAGGTCATAAAAAGGGTAGTTCCTTCTCGTTGACTGAGAGCTTTGAGAGAGTTATAGAGTGATTGAGGGAGAGTAAAAAACTGAGCATTGCCTTTATAAGACTGAATAGGTGGGCGAGGTCGATCTGTAGGAAGTTCAAGCAGAACCGGCCTTCCAGCAAGCTGCTCTGTCCAGTAAGGTAGATCTGTTTTCAGAACCTCATCTTCGACAAATTTACGTTGCCACACAGAAAAATCTGCATATTGAATTGGTAGATTTGGCAAACAAGCAGGCTCTCCATTCAAAAGTGTCTCATATATTATTGCCAGCTCTTTTAAGAGTATTCCTAGTGACCAGCCATCAAAAATAATGTGATGCATCGATAGAAACAATATATGTTCTTGCTCATCAAGGCGTAACAACAAAGCTCGAAAAAGAGGTCCACTAGTTAGATCAAAAGGCCTCTCCGACTCCAGTTGTATGATTCGTTTTGCCTGCTCTCTTCGCTTAGAGTTATCTAGATTACTAAGATCGATTTGTGGCAGTCTGAATTGCTGATATGGAGAGATGCTCTGAAATAGCTGCCCATTCAAAGTTGAAAAAGTGGTTCTCAATGACTCATGGCGTTTAAATATTTGATCAAGGCTCTGCTCCAATGCTTCGGTATTCAATTGGCCTTTTAATGAAAATGCAAAAGGACTATTGTAGATAGAGCTACCATTATCGAACTGATTGATGAACCATAATCGCTGCTGACCAAATGAGAGTGGGAATAGGTTTGAACTTCGGCTTTGATATTGGATACAATCAAATGAGGTTTCCCCTTTTTTCTCTTTCAACTTTTTTCTTAGAGCGGCAAGCTTTTCAGGCGAAAGATTAGCAATTCTATTCTCTAGATCACTCATTACTAACAAGGTCCTTTCTACTAGGAAAATTTGACTACAAAGATATAGGGACACGAAGAGCACAAAGATCATGAAGACTACAAAGATTAAACCTTTGTATCTTTATGGTTCATATTTGATCTTCATATTCCTCAAGCTCATCTAGTAACTGGGCCAATATTTCATTATCTGTTTCTGTAGCTTCGGCCTGTACAATGGCAATGGAGAGTCCGGCAATGGTAGGGTCCTCAAATAAAGAGCGTAATGGCAAGTTTACATGGAATCTCTCGCGTATACGGCTTACCAATTGTGTAGCGAGAAGAGAGTGGCCACCTAACTCAAAAAAGTTGTCGTAGACACCGATCTGCTCTAAATTGAGGATTTCTGACCAGATTGTGGCAAGTATCTTCTCATCTAAGGAACGTGGAGCAACATAATTGTTGCTTGAAATAGGTCTTTCCTGATCGAGTTCAGCGAGTGCTTTTCGATCTATCTTACCATTGGCTGTTAGTGGCAAGGTATCGAGTATTACGAAGGCAGAAGGAATCATATAGTCAGGAAGTCGCTCTTTTAGGAAATAACGCAATTGTGAAACCAGATTGTAGTTTTTTGACTCTAGTACTGGGGTGTTTGCATAGTAGGACCAGGGTCTTATCTGATCCGCTTCTTGATATATGCTATCAGCTACTCTCTGATCCACATTTTCAGATTGTCTGAAAGTAACATCGTAGTAACCATCCTCACCTTGCTCTGACCAACTTATATTGACTGAGTAGGAAAGGCGATCACCTAACAACCACATCTCTTCAGGATCGACTATATCTTCATAAGTAGATTGAGATAATTCTTCTCTTAGTTCGCCTACCACCTCATATGGTTTTTCAGATGATATTAGCTGCATAAGTTGCATTATTCGCCAGATTCGAGCATTGGGAACATGCTTAATACATAATGCTTCTGGTCTTGTCTCAGTTAGAATCTGATTGATCGATTCCAACGTAAGCTTCTGTTTGCGCCAATCTAACCATTCGATATTACTAGTTGATCTAGGTTCGCCTCCTACTTGTAGGATAACATCATAACGGAAATAGGTTAGCTCGTTATGGAACTTACCACGCTTAAGCTGGAACTGTACATCTTTGATCATTGGTAGATGTTTCTTTAGCGCTAAAAAGAAGGCCGGATCAATAAGGAGTTCCTTCTCCTGTGCAATCTGTCGTCTCACCATCTGTTTCAATTGTGTTAGGGGAAGAGCATCTGCAGACCTTTCAAATTGAACAGAGAGATGGAAAGCTTCAAGCAATCGTAGATTACGAATATCTCCAATAAAGATGAAGCCATTGGAATCAATTGCATTCACTGCGCCTTCCAATGTACGTATAAGATAATCAATGTTAGGAAAATATTGGATTATAGAACTGAGAATCACTGTGTCAAACGAACCAGTTTCAATTCCTTCAAAATTGTCAGCATTATTTTGCCGCAAAGTTACTTGAGTCAACGATCGTTTTGATAGGTGTTTCTGAACCCAGGCGAGGGCTTTCGGTGAAAAATCTGTACCAAGATATTTTCTACATTTAGGAGCAACACGAAACAGTAATAGTCCACTACCACAACCAATTTCTAAAACACGTTGTGGCTGCAATGCCAGGATTCTCTCTACTGTTGAATCTACCCATACCTGCATCTCCTCTTTAGGAATTGGTTCACCAGTATAACTGCTGTTCCAACCCACTATATTGAAATCACCATTTTCATCAAAAATTGATTTGCCATAGGTGTCTTCATAAAGCTCTTGCCACAATGAGAGTTGCTCAGTTTCATTATTAATTACTTCGGGTTCCAAAGCGTCAGCGGTTTGCCGATCTTCAACTATGTATACAACAAGACGTTTATCTCCATGATCATCTTCACGGATATCAACAACACTTTGTCGAACCTTTGGGTGTTCTGTAATCACGGCTTCTATCTCTGCCGGCTCTATTCTAAAACCACGAATCTTTACCTGCTGGTCTATTCGGCTAAGAAATTCTATATTTCCATCTGCCAAATACCTGACCAAGTCTCCGCTTCTGTAGAGCCTCTGACCTGGCTCGTTGCTGTATGGATGAGGGATAAATCTGTCTGCTGTTAATTCTGCTCTATTGAGATAGCCTCTTGCTAATCCATCTCCACCTATGTATAGCTCTCCTGCCACTCCTATCGGCACTGGCTCAAGATTCCTATCCAATATGTAAATCTCAGTGTTTGAGATAGGTTGACCTATTGGTATGGTTTCTCCTCTCTTAACCTCTTCTACCAAATACCAACTGGTAAATGTTGTACCCTCGGTTGGTCCATATACGTGCAATAGTCTGGTAGGTTTGCCATTTTCTACTATCTCTCTTACACAACTTGGGTCTACTGCTTCTCCACCAAAGAGCAGATCTGTTAAAGTGGAGAATGCATCTGGAGATTGTCTAGCAATTTGATTGAATAGCGCTGTGGTAATAAATAGTACACTGACAAGTTGCTCATTGAGTTGTTTGGCAAACTCTTGTGGAGAGAGAGTAACATCTCTGCTAATGACAATAAGACTAGCACCATTCAGTAGTGCCCCCCAGATTTCGAAGGTTGCAGCATCAAAGGAGGAGTTAGATGCTTGAGCAATAATGTCTGAACTATGCAAGTCAACATAATTGGTATTGAGGACAAGACGAGCAACTGCGCTATGAGGAATACAGATACCTTTAGGTCTGCCAGTAGAGCCAGATGTATAGATAATATAAGCCAGACTATCAGGCAAAGATTCACTGACCAAGTTATTGTCAGGCTGCTGTGCAATAATGTTCCAATCAACATCTAAACAGACTGCTTTTGTGTTAAGGCAGGGAAGTTTCTCAATCAATGGTTGATGGGAAAGGAGTAGAGAGGCTTGAGCGTCTTCAAGCATGAAGGCAAGACGGTGAGGAGGATAGGAAGGGTCAAGCGGAAGATAAGCGCCACCAGCTTTAAGAATAGCCAGCAAAGTAACAATCAACTCAGCAGAACGTTCCATACAGACAGCAACGATAGATTCAGTACCTATGCCAAGTTCTCTCAGATAATGAGCCAATTGATTAGCTCGCTGATTCAATTCTGCATAGGAGAGAGACTCTTGCTGAAAAGTAACTGCTACTGCATTAGGGCTACGCTCTGCCTGTTCTTCAAACAGCTCGTGTATACATCTATCCTTTGGATAATCTCTGCTGGTGTTATTCCATTCTACCAAGATTTGTTGTTGCTCTGATTGAGTCAGTATGGATAGATCGATCAGCCTCTGTTCTGAGTTTGCTGCTATCTCTTCCAGCAATCTCTCTAAATGTGTTGCCATACGGCTCATTGCACCATTGTCAAAGCGTTCGCAGTCGTATTCTATTTGTACCTCCATTTCTGCACCCGGTATCACTGCTACAGTTAATGGATAGTTGGTCTTTTCAAATACTTTTACGCCGCTGACTTTGAACATATCATCTGTTTCTGCTGTTTTCTCTATAGGATAGCTCTCGAATACTATTATACTTTCAAACAGTGACTCTCCTTTTGGTACTTCACTCCAGGCTTGTATCTTCACCAATGGACTGTACTCATACTGTCTGGCTTCTACCTGTTGCTGCTGTAGTTACTTGAGCCATTCTGATAATCTTGACTCGGCTCTGACGGTTACTCTCACTGGTAGAGTATTGATGAAT
>JBFLVQ010000660.1:0-5299 GCA_040758525.1 Acidobacteriota bacterium | reverse complement strand
CGCTAATAGCCTGAAATTCTATCTGTTTATCAGTTATCTCAATCACCATAAAGTGATTATCTTGATCGAAGGTTGCCGCAGAGAGGTTGCTTTTCAGATCGATATCTCCTTGACGAACTTTACCTGCCGCTCCTGTAACAAAATATTGTATACCCTGTTGTGGCAGGGTACGTTCATAAATGTGATCGTGACCAGAAAAGGCTGCGTTGACACGATATCGGACCAGTAAGGGCTCAAGTTTTTTTCTCAGCTTAAGACTCGATCCATGTCTCTTACCAGATGAATAGATGGGGTGATGAAATACGACAATCTTCCATTTCGCGGTAGAGATTTGTAGGGCTGTTTCTAACCAAGCGGCTTGGGTTAAGTCGAAATCGGTCGAATCAAGCATGAAAAATTCAACTAGTCCGTCACCCTTCTTGAGCGAATAATAGTTTTGTCCATTCATGTTAAATAGTGGATATTGACATTGATCTTGTCGTCCATCAGCAACATCGTGATTACCAAGCACAGCATAGAAGCTTATATTGTCACGCAAAAGACCGGCATAAGGCTGTTCAAAGTTACTATTAAAATAATGACTATTACCGTTGGGATAGATATTATCACCTGCAGTGACAATGAAATCGAAGGGGCTGCGTTGATGAGCTTTCAACATCTGTTTGCCAATATTACGTTGTTGGTCATTACCACTACCCCAATCACCAATAATTGCTACTCTAAGCTTCTTTGCTGGCTCTATACAGAAGATAGAACTAGGTTTAATAAGCGCCCCAGCGGCCAATGTAGCTAACGCAGATAGGGTTTGTCGGCGAGTAATTAAATTACCTTGCTTCTTGTCCAAAGCAATATTTACCTCTCTAGATATTTTTGAACCGTTGCTGATTATTTAACAGAAGAGTTGCTATTGATAGTTTAACCTAAATTGGAGAAAAGTGTTCATTACAAATTTTATAATGTTAAAGAATTTTTTAACCTGTGAGGATGAAAGGAAAGCCGCAAAGCGGTGGTAGATCTTTAGCGCAGGATGTAAGCCCTATGAATAGAGAATGGTAGAGCAATAAGGAAAGAGCGAAAGATCATTTATGGCAATTTAATATGTCGCTCCTACGGAGCGTGAGTGCCAAGAAAGGTCGATAAAAGCAAGCGAGTCTCGCAGGGACGAAAGAGGGTTTTATTAATAAAGAAGATGTAGTCTCTTATTCTTCTTGTAGGAAATCTAACTTAAACGTTGAATTCCACTAGGTCTCGGGCGGCTTCGGTAGCAGGAAAGATACGCCGCGCTTCAGCCAGTAACTCTTCACTGGTAAGGTAACGTGGACTGAAATGAGTGATAAGCAATCGCTCTACACCTGCCTGTCGAGCAATACTGGCAGCTTGTGCCGCCGTGGAATGGCCGCGTGCTCGCGCTTCTGCAACAAGATCTTCGGTGTAGGTGGCTTCATGTATCAAGAGGTTTGCACCGCGTGCCAATTCGACACTGTTAGCACAAGGCCGTGTATCGGTACAGTAGGCAATACGGCGACCTTTGCGTCGCTCTCCTACTACTTCTGAACTCTCTATCAAGCGACCATCTGGCAGCCTAATATCATGACCAGCTTGCAATTGGCCATAGAGCGGCCCAACCGGAATGCCAAGTGCACGTGCCTTCTCAATATCAAACTTACCAGGGCGATCATCTTCAACGATCGCATATCCATAGTCTAGTACCTGGTGATCTAGTGGCAAGCATAAGACTGTATAACCTTCACCACGACATACCAATCCACTATCTATCTCATTGATCGTAACCTCATAGCCCAGGCGTGTCACGGTAGCTTGCAATGCGCTATTGATAAATCGTTTTACTCCTACAGGACCGTAGATGGTAAGAGGTTGCTCACGCCGCTGCATGCTTAGTGTAGCCAGCAGTCCAGGCAATCCAAATAGATGGTCACCATGCACATGAGTTATAAAGATCGCTTCTAACTGCCCTAGCCGTAATGGCGCACGTAGCAGGCGATACTGTGTACCCTCTCCACAATCTAGTAGTAACCAATGACCATTGAGTACTAGTGCCAGTGCAGAGACATTACGCTCTTTGGTAGGCATGCCGGAGCTGGTACCGAGTGGGATAATCTTCATCGTCATGAAAACCTGCAAATTAGCTATTAATCGTTTGCTGGCTCCTCCCATCGTGCGGCGCGCTCGACGGCACGACGCCAGCCTCTATAACGGGCCTCGCGCAGGTTGGCATCAAGGTGTGGCTCGAAGCGTGTAACATCTGTGCCAATCAATGTAGCCAGCTCTTCGCAATTCTGCCAGTAGCGACAAGCTAATCCTGCTAGATAGGCAGCACCTGCTACCGTGCTCTCTAACATACGCGGACGTAACACAGCATAACCAAGTAGATCAGCCTGCGTTTGTAAGAGAAAGTCATTAACAGTAGCTCCTCCGTCAACACGCAATTCGGCCAATTCTGCCCCTAGATCTGCACGTAAAGCCTCTAATAGATCGCGTGTTTGATAGGCGATCGATTCTAATGTAGCACGCACAATATGTGCCCGTGTTGTACCACGAGTAATTCCTAGTATTGCCCCGCGCGCATACTGATCCCAATAAGGCGCTCCTAATCCTACAAAAGCAGGCACAACATAAACACCGCCACTATCATCCACGGAAGTGGCAAGCGCGGCTGTCTCAGCCGCTGATTCAATTATCTGCAGACCATCACGTAACCATTGTACAGCAGCACCAGCAATGAAGACTGAACCTTCTAGCGCATAGCATGGCAATTCACCTTCAAGCTGCCAGGCTACCGTAGTAATTAGTCGCTGACGTGAGGTAATCGCCTCTTGGCCAGTATTGAGCAGTACAAAACAGCCTGTTCCATAAGTATTCTTGACCTGACCAAGTCTGTAACAGCCCTGACCAAAGAGGGCTGCCTGCTGATCACCAGCAATACCACCCAATGGAATAGCGGTACCAAACAGATCTACGGTTGTCTCTCCTATCAATGCATTAGCGGGTACCACTTCCGGTAACAATGCGCGTGGCACATCAAAGAGAGCCAGCATCTCATCATCCCAAGCCATTTTGTGTATGTTGAAAAGCATAGTGCGGCTGGCATTGGAAGCATCCGTCACATGCCTACGACCACCCGAGAGCTGCCATAACAACCAAGTATCAATCGTGCCAATGGCAAGACGACCAGCAGTAGCAGCAGCACGAGCCCCGTCGATATTATCAAGCAACCAACGGATCTTACTGGCGCTGAAATAGGCATCTACCATCAGACCCGTATGCGCTTGGATGATAGGCTCATGGCCAGCATTACGTAATTCATCACAGATTCCTGCAGTACGTCGGCATTGCCACACAATCGCGGGATGCAAAGGATATCCTGTTTCGCGATCCCACAATACTACGGTTTCACGCTGATTAGTGAGTCCTAATGCCGCCACTTGTTTAGCAGTGATGTTGGCTTCGGCAAGCACAGCATATGCTGCCTCAAGTTGAGTAGACCAAATCTCCCTGGGATCATGTTCAACCCAACCAGGCTGTGGGTAATACTGCTTAAATGGCCGTTGTGCCAGTGCAATGATCTCTGCGCGTGCATTGAAGAGCACTGCACGTGAGCTAGTAGTACCTTGATCGAGAGCGAGTATATATCTATCCGTCATATCATCTTCCTGCTAGCAGTAAGTAAGAGAGCAGTCTAAACCGCACCAGCAAATCTGCGCAAGTGTTCTACGAGAAAGATTTTTCTCATTGTCATAGTAGTTACGATTTAGCTATATGATTGGCCTGGTTAAGATATGGAACCTTTCCGTCTGCCTAGCGTCTAAAAAGTATCGGCCTAGCTGAATTCATGCTGGCCACTTAAATCAACATTTAATTTATAAACAACTTAAGGATGTAAAATCATGAAATATATTCCTAAACTACTGTTGGTCACTCTATTAATAATTTTCCACGGGTTTAGCAATAGTTTAATAAGCGCAAATGATCAAGATAATCCTAATACTGAGATAAGTACAAGGTTAGTAGGCACAGAATGGGAGCTTATCAAATACGGTCCACCCGATCACCCTCTTACCCCACTGGCGAAAACGCGTATTACGATATCTTTTCGTGCCGATAGAACCTTGCAAGGATCTGCTGGCTGTAACCAATATGATGGGACCTATGCGCTTACCGGACAATCGATCGCGATCAGCGATCTTAGTATAACGACGATGGGATGTTCGCAAAAAATTCTTGAGCAGGAAGACCACTTTACGCAGGCATTAAATTCGGCTACTTCGCTCAAGCTAACTGGCGATATGCTGATCATTAGCTACAATGGTGGAGAATTTCATTTTAAGCTGGTGATTCCGCCTGCTAATCGACCACTAATTGGAACCCTTTGGCAACTTGATGGTTTTGAAACTGGTCAACTGGTAGGTCAACTGGTACATTCTCTCTTCGTTGGTACAAAAATTACTGGTGAGTTTATTGATGGAACAGTACGTGGAACAGCCGGCTGTAACAATTATTGGGCAGAGTATAGAGTTGATGGCCAGAAGATCAGTATAGGTGAAATTAAGCAAACCGATAAGCGTTGCCGAGAAAAAGATGTTATGAAACAAGAGGCAGAATATCTTGAGGCATTACGTAATGCGACACGTTTTACTATTGAGGGAAATAATCTCACACTTCGCCATTCCGCTGGAGCGCTACGTTTTAGGGCGAATAAACCGAATTAGTTGAATTTTATTTTTTACTTTGAAATCTCTTTTACCAGATAGATCATTTGTCCAACATGGTGATGGAAATGGGACGCACAGCGCAAAAATATACTAAAGCGATCTCTGCAAGACTCTGCACCAGTCGCTTTATATTCATACGACCAGCTATCAGCGGTTTGTCTTTCTAACGTTGAGACTACCAGATCTATCACCTCATCCAGTTGTTTTAATACCTCTGCTTTTGATGGAGGTGAAGTTTCTGTAAATTCACGTTCGCGATTGCGAATATAGCCAGTCTTTGCGATCTCGGTTCCTATGTAGTAGTTTAAGTTACCAATTATATGTAGAGCTAGATGTCCAAAACTATTTCCATAAGGATAAGGTTTTCTCCAAAATTGCTCTTCAGTAAGGTTCTCAGAAAGAGTATGAACTCGTTGAGCAAAATCCCGATAGGAAAAGATAAAACCATTCGCCACGGTATTTGATAGATTATCCATTTTATACTACCTGCTATTAGATATTGGTGATTATGACCTTTGCAGATAATAACAAATATTATCTAGAAATATCTATATACAAAACAGCAACTA
>JBFLVQ010000659.1:0-5301 GCA_040758525.1 Acidobacteriota bacterium | reverse complement strand
GCTAGAAGGTAGATTAATGGACGCATAAAATCTGCCTACCTATTGAAGATTGAAAACGTCATTAAAGCTCAAAAGAGATGAAAAATCAAAGCAGGGTAACGCCTACCTAATCAGTGATGAGATCGTGACAACAACAGTAACAGCCTGTTATATACTATAATTTGTTAGATAGAACTGGTCTCATTCCAGTGAAAGGTGAAATAGACATGACGCAGGTAGTAAGAGCGACTATTTTTGTAGCCTTATTGATTACAGCACCCTTTCTTACTGGATCACACAATATAGATGTAGTCTGCGCACAAACAATTGATAATTCTCCTGCACAATCTCTAGAACTCTTCTTTGCTGCAGTAGATAAACGAGATTATCAAACTGCTCGTAAATTTATTCCCAACACGATTGTAAAGAAGTTGGAGAAAGATCTACCGGGCGGTTTCTTGGCCTTTATTGATGCCATTGCTGAAGAGAATGCTGGCAGTCGCTTGGAAATTACTGCTGAAAAGATCGAGGATGGCAAAGCATTGGTCGAAGCTATCACAATCACTGCAACAGGCAAACGTATACCTGAGAAATGGTTGCTACGTCTTGAGGATAATCTCTGGAAACTCGATATTGTACGACCGCATTAAACGTTTTAGGAACTATCTTTATTCAATAAAGATTGCAATTGTTGTAGGTGGTAATCGAACTGCCTAAGCAGATAACGCAGACTATCAAGTGTCTCGGCTAGTTCACGACGGTTAATAATAATCTGATCAGGTGCAACAACTGTAGTAGGGGTATTTGTATTTATCGTCTCGGCACTGAATAGATCACTACTTTTCGTCTCAGTATTTTTGCGATGGCGCTCAATCATAGTAGCGAGCATCTGGTCAGGAGAGGTGACTTTCTGCTCTTGCTCCTGCTCAGATCGCAAGTAGTTATTAAGGCGGGATTGCTCAGCCAGAAAGAGAGACTGAAAAGTGTTATGTAGACTGATATTAATTGCTACTACTTCGCTGAGAATGATAGGTTGATAGAAGAGATCTGCTAAGCTATTCTTGAGTTTACGTAAGCGTAGCAGCACCTGTTTATCGATCATCTCACGTAGTGAGCGTATTGTCAGCAGTTGTTTACGTTCATATTCAAGGATCTCAAGTGATTCCCGGGTATCCTTCTCTGGTACTAGCATAAGGCCTAGGTTCTGGTAGATCCGCTCTATACGAGCACGCAAGGTAGGGGCAGGTAGTAGTAGTTGCTCATTTTCACGTGTTTGGAAGACTAGCTGTCCCCAACGTGTTGCGATAAGATCGATCTTGTCGCGATCCGTCTCTAGTTTTAATGTTTTGCTCAGATAAAAAGAGAGGATCATTTCTAGTGTCAGGGAGTCGGGTACACCCAGTTGTTCAAAATGATGACGCAGCATAGAGACCGAGAGTTCTATATCGAATTTCTCTAGTATCTGCCGCCATAGTGAGAGGCGGGCGGCAATATCATTATCAGCATCATCAAAGTTCTCTTTAACTCTGGTGGCGAGAATATCCTTTTCCAGACTTGCCACGTCAAAGTTAAGGTCCTCCTGCAATGGGTTGTTAAGCTGATTTAGGGAGGAGAAGAAACGGTGTACAATGGAAAAGAGACGGAAGTCATTAAGCTGGCTGTAAACCTGTTGTGAGGCATAGTCTGGGTTAGTATTTTCGTCCTGCATGGTGGCTCTCCCAAAATTGTCAAATGCAGCAAAGTTTAAGAGATTAATTGCTGTGGCGCAACCGTGCTGGGAGTGTCTATCACACGATAACAGATTGCCAATAGATTTTGCAGTGTGTATAGTAGTTGCGTTTTACTAAGGCTGTTTCGCCGACGAGACCCGATATTTGGGCAAAGGCTGTGATTATGGCAAGGACCGTTTCGCCGGAGAATGAAGCCGTGCGCCGCCAGCAGATTGTTGCTGCTGCGCACAGCGTGTTTATTAAAAAAGACTATTCCAAAGTGCGCATAGAGGATATTGCCAAACAGGCAAAGCTCTCCAAAGGCGCGGTACTATATTACTTTGAGACTAAGGAGGATGTCTTTCTGGCACTCTTCCAATGGCTCACCCAGATTGTTGCACAACGGATCGAGAATGCTGTAACCAGTACTAATGATCCTTTCCTACAACTTGATCGTGTTGTTGAGCAGTCATTCGATTCCGTTAAGCTGCATCGTGCTTTCTTCCGTATCTACCTAGACTGTCTTGGTCAAGGTAGTCGTAAAGAGGAATATGCACGTATCAATCGTGCCTTCTACCAGGCTTGCTACGATCTGCAACGCAAGATCTTCGAGAATGGCCGTGAACGTGGTCTGTTCCGTGATATCGATATTGATGACGCATGCCGTGTCACACGTGCGATCCTTGAGGGTTTAGGCGTACAGTGGCTCTTTATGGGTACAGATAATGATTTGAAGAGGTACGGCCAGTTGGCACGCGAGGCGATCTTGCACTACCTCTGCGGCGAACGTCATTTGGCGGAAGCAGCAATCTTTACTGCACAGTCTTAAGAGATGAGTCAACATCATAATGATCTTCTCAATGTTACGCCGATCTGGAACCAGACTGCTGCCGACTATCACGAATTTATCAGCGCTCATGACTCATATGTACAACAGATCGAACGACCAGCAGTTACTGCTATTGCTACGACACTGACTTTCCGTCGTGTGCTGGATCTAGGCTGCGGCAGTGGTCATTATGCTTGCTGGTTTGCTCGCCGTGGCGCATTTGTGACAGGACTTGATCTCTCGCGTCAGATGTTGCTGCTTGCACATGCGCAAGCAACGGCAGGGCAGCTTGCGCTGAACTTATGCGAGGGTGATATTCGCCGTTCTTGGCCATTTGCTGATAATAGTTTTGAACTCGTCTTCTCTGGTACCGCACTTCATTATATTGAAGATCTGGCAGCATTCTTCCACCAGGCATATCGTGTATTAGTACCTGGCGGTCACCTACTTATCAGCGCGTTACATCCAGTTAGTGTGGGGCTTTTTCCTACTTTAACTCAAGACTACCGTAGTCAACAGGCATGGAATCTCAAATATTTCGATACTACCCGGCGGCACTATTTTGCCCCCTGGTCGATGACGACTCCGGAAACTGAGAACGCGCCCCCCCCTATAGAATGCTACCATCACACTCTTGAACAGTATTTGGGGGCAATATTAGAGGCAGGATTTCTATTACGCACATTACGTGAACCGGCGCCGCCCGCCGAATTAGCTACTGAGAATCCTGCCCGCTATAGCTATAGCTTTACTCAACCACTCTTTCTCGTAATGCATGCACAGCGCCAATAATCTCTCATGGTGACAAGCGATACGGCATGCTATCATAACCCGATCATGAAGCTGGAAGCAGAGTTTTACCAGAATCTCTTCAAATCGCTTAGTGCGCGTCCTCAGTCGGCTATGCCTGCGAAGGGCTGGGGTAGTTATCCCCAACTGACAGAGCAGATGAAGAAACTATTAGAGGAAGCCAGCGCACGGCACATCTTTATCATTGAATTAACTGGCAAACAGATCACCTCTTATGGCGATTTAGGACATATTGATATCACTGACCTGGTCTCACTAGTAGTGAGTAAGATGCTGGCTTGCAATGCACTGGCCGAGTTGGTGAATGGCCAGCGCTTCTCTGCCGCCTCGATTGAAGGTAAACGCTGGGGTGCGCATTTCTCTTTACTAGGCGAACATGCCGTAATGATGGTGATCTTTGATGATCAAACCAACATCGATCTGGTTGGCCTGCGGGTGCGGCGCGCTACCAGTAATCTACTGGCGGTACTGACCGCCGCCGATGCTGCCGCTAGAGGTGGAAAGGTCTCTCAATGATGAATTTTGCCAAGAATAATGCTAGGCTTTATGACATGACCTGTATCGATAGGTAGTCTCTCTCTACTTTGCACGGCGCGCATTTTGGTGTATTGTGTCAATAATAATATAAGCGAGGGGGACAAGGAATGGCATGATCTTTCATTATTATTTGTATGAGTGGAAAGAACGAAACAACTGAGAAAGCAAAACTGCAGGGGCAGCATATGCTTGCCGATCTCTTTGGTATCGAGGATGCCCGCCTCAAAGATGCTAACTTCTTTATTAGACTGCTTAAAGAACTGGCTACCAGCATTCATTTAACACCCCTTGAAGAACCTCATGTAGTGCGCTATAGCCCTAATGGGTGTACTGGTTTTATCCTGCTAAAAGAGTCCCATATCTCTTTCCATACCTATCCTGAAGCTAATTACCTCGCTTTCGATATCTTTACTTGTGAGGATATCGATCTAGAAGATGCCTTTACCCTCTTGTGTGAGACCTTCTCCCCTAAAATGGTGCGTAAAACCACCATTACCCGTGGCCTACAGGGCTAAACATCATATCCCCATTATGCTATTTCTCTGGCTCCTCAATTAAGCCATAGTTAAACCCTGAACTGGGTACTTCGTTGGGAATTTTAACCCTTTCATATAGTGGCAGTTATCTTGGAGACCACTATATATTGGATTTTTCTGTTGACACTAACCATTTCTTGGACCTATACTGAGGTCACATTAAGACAGCCCCCTTTCCCATCTGAAAGCAGCAGAATTGATGAGCGGTTGAGTTCAGCCGCGTGATAGGTGAGGCAGTATTGTCCAGACAGGTTAGCGGGCCGATTAAATTCATATTGGAATGATTAAATTATTTAAGGAGCAGGACGATGAGCGCTAGTGTTGGCAAATACGGGCATGGGCAAAAGAACAGAGAACTGAGCATAAACACACAGAAGGTAGTGGCAAAGCGCTATTCGCTTAAGGATAGGGACGGCAATGCGCTAGAAGATTGGGAAACGATTACACGGCGTGTAGTAGGCGCGGTAGCTAAGGCTGAGTCGGACGCCCAAGAACGGCAGCGTTTCTATGACAATGCCTACCAGATGATGCTAGATCGCAAGTTCATCCCTAACACCCCTTGTCTGGTCAATGCTGGCAAGTCGGACGGGCAATTAGCAGCCTGTTTTGTTATGGAGGTGCCCGATTCGCTCTACGGTATTCTAGAGGCTGCCAAAGGAGCTGGTATTATTCATAAAACCGGGGGGGGAACCGGATTTACTTTTGAGAAGTTACGTCCTGCTGGCGCAGTTGTTGCTTCTACTCATGGGGTTGCTTCTGGACCGGTCTCGTTTATGAACATCTTTAATACAATGACCGAGACAGTAAAGCAGGGTGGTGTGCGGCGAGGTGCCAATATGGGTATTATGAGGTGCTCACACCCGGATGTGCTTCGTTTTATACATGCCAAAAACGATCAGAC
>JBFLVQ010000658.1:0-5302 GCA_040758525.1 Acidobacteriota bacterium | reverse complement strand
TGATAAAGGCAGATCTAGTCAGGCTAAATTAGCATTAATTCTATTCCTGGCCGCTCAATTTTCTCCAGAAAAACTTCCTGGAATAGCAAACTATCGTAATCACAATAGATAGTTTTAAGAGAATTACCGGGAAATAATTTCTCTATTGTGTTAATAAAAATAGTTCTGGTTCGTTTCTCTTAGTAAGAAGAGTGAAGAGTGTAAGGAGGGGACAGTGCCGGCAACTGTTACAAACCTTAGATTAGTTCCCAAGCATAGAGAAGAGTTAGAGCAGCTCTTTCAGGATCACCACGACCAAATATTTCGTACTGCCTATCGCATCACAGGCAGCACTGCAGATGCAGAAGATGTCTTACAGACCATCTTTCTACGTCTAGTAAAGAGCAAAGAGGGTTACGACTTATCGCCCAGTCCTGAGTATTACCTATTACGGGCGGCAGTCAATGCCTCGCTGGATCTAATGCGCAGTCGTAGCAGAGCTAAAGCGGTGTCGCTAGAAGAGGTAACCCCCAGCCAATGGGAGAGCCCCACACTCAATCCGGAAAGCCAGCAGGTTGACCGTGAGTTACGCAGGTTGGTCCAGCAATCCGTCACTAGCCTGGGTGAGCGTGCTGCCGAGATCTTTGTCTTGCGCTATTTCGAGGGGTATAGTAACCGCGAGATTGCACAAATGTTAGGCACATCACAACTGGTCGTAGGGGTAATCCTGCATAGAGCCCGCCATCAGATCCGCAAGGCGATCGGTAATTTCTTGGAGGTTAAACAATGAAACCGACCAAAAAGGAACTGAACAATATTTTTGACAAGGTAACCAGAGAGATTCATAACCAAGCAGCAGACCCTAACGTGATCAAACAGGCGGCAGAACGGGTCTGGACCAATCTGGCGCATGAAGCAGAAACAGATAATATCTCAGCCCCTGTCACAGACATTAATAGCTGCGCCGATTTTCAGAGCCTTATTCCTGCCTACCTAAACCAAGAACTATCTCCAGCGCGTGTGATCCTGTTGGAAGATCACACACGTGAATGTTTAAACTGCCGCAAAACACTCAAGCAAGCGCGCACCGGCAAACCTAGCCAACTTCCTGCACAACAAAAGCAGACCAGCGACTTTCCTTATGCAAGAACATTGAAGTGGGCCGTGGCAGCCGTTTTTGTAATCTGTTTTGGATTAGCGATACCAACACTAATGCGCTATTTCAACCGCCCTGCTCAATTTGTTCATATAACTGTACAGTCGGCCAATGGTGGTGTTTATCGTGTTGCTGAGACCGCTAACCAACCTATTGCGGCAGGCGCACAACTTGAGAAGGGTGAGCATATACGTACTGCTAAAGATGCTGGTGCCATTGTAACGCTCACAGATGGCTCGCGGGTTGAGGTAAAAGAGCGTTCCGAATTCTATGTGACCGAAAATACTGAGGGCACAACCATACATCTAGAACAGGGCAACATCATTGTCGAGGCAGCCAAACAGCATTCACGCCATCTATACGTTGCCACAGCAGACTGTCTGGTCTCAGTAACTGGTACAATCTTTTCCGTAAATAGTGGCACAAAAGGTTCGCGTGTCTCTGTCATAGAAGGCGAAGTACATGTAGATCACGATGGCAAACAGGATGTGTTGAAACCTGGTGATCAGGTCTCTACACATCCTAATCTAGTAAAAGTACCGATTAAAAATGAGATTGCCTGGAGTCGGGATGCCGAACGTTATGTTAACCTGTTAACAGAAATCTCTAAATTGAATAAAAAGTTGAACGAGCAGGTACAGCAGCCAGGACTGCGCTACTCCACTCGCTTACTCAATCTCATGCCTGAAGAGACCGTCCTTTATGCAGCACTGCCAAACCTGTCGGCAACTCTGACACAGTCATACCAGATATTACAAGAACAACTCCAGCAGAATGCCGCACTGCGTCAATGGTGGCAGCAACAGAACTCGGCAAAAGACCGTCTAGGTATGGATGAGCTATTTGAGAAGATACGTGAATTTGGTCAATACCTAGGCGAGGAGATTGTGGCAAGTGTAAAGACCGATAATACCGGCAAGCCAGAAAGCTTTCTGGTACTGGCCGAATTGCGTGATCCAGCCGGACTGCGTATCGCAATTGAGAATCAGATTGCCGCGCTTGCTAAGGAGCAGGGTCAGAATATTATTATCATTGATGATCCCTTCTCAGCATCACTACCAACCAACCAGCATGATCAAGTCTATATCTGGATAAATGGTGATCTACTGGCGGCTACACCGCAATTGAAACAACTGCAGCAACTCGCTACCACGCTTTCCACACCAAATACCAACGGTTTTATCTCTACGCCTTTTTATCAGCGTATTGCTGAACTTTACCGCGAGGGTGCGGGTCTAATCGTGGCCGCCGATCTGCAGCAAATTTTTACCCATCTCTTGCACACTGGCACATCTCCTACCACTATTGAGCAACTAGGGATCAACGATCTGAAGCACTTCATCTTTGAACAGAAGATGAGTACTGGTAAGACACACCATCGCGCTGTGCTTACCTTTAATGGCACACGCCGTGGTATCACCTCCTGGCTGGCGGCGCCGGGACCTATGGCAGGATTAGAGTTTGTCTCTCCAGATGCTAATGTCGCAGCCGCTTTTGTTGTCAAAGAGCCTGTTTCACTAGTCGATGATCTATTCACTATTCTTACTAATAATCCTGCGCTAGCACGGCATTTAAAGGATCTAGAGACAAAGCATGGCATAGACATACGCAATGATATCGCAGCACCATTAGGCGGCGAGTTTATCTTTGCCATTGATGGTCCGCTACTACCTACTCCATCCTGGAAACTGATCTTTGAAGTCTATGACCCTGTGCGTCTACAAGCAGGTTTTGAAAGGGTTGTAGAAGAGGTTAATCGTGAGCTTGCCGCCAATGGTAAACCTGGCTTCCAATGGGAACATGTAGATATTGGTGGGCGCACCTTCTACACAGTCAAATCTCCACTGCCTGGGCTAGAGATACACTATACTTTCGTGAGCAGCTACTTGATTGCTGCACCCAGCCGTGCCTTACTGGATCGTGCAATCAGATATCGTGAATCCGGCTACACATTACTGCGAGCACCGCGTTTTATCGCTGCACTACCTGAGGATAGTAATGCCAACTTCTCTGCGCTTCTCTATCACGATCTTGCATCGCTGATGACGCCAATAGCAGAACAGCTAGCTAATTCAGCAAATATCCCAGAGGATCGGCGACAGTCGCTGAAATCGTTGGCTGCTAATACACCACCAACCCTAGCCTATGCCTATGCGCAAGGTGATCGGATCATCTTTGCCGCCAATAGCGAGGGTGGCCCACTAGGACTCAGCGCAGGCACACTACTAGGCTTGCCAAACTCCTTTGGACTACAAAATATCCTAGAAAAAGCATTGCGCGAGCAGCCTCCACAACGTTAAGCTTGGTGTTGCACGGGCCGGTGGATTATTACCGCTGGCCCGCACAACTTTCTTTAGATAGATAAATTTTATGAATCCAGTAATTGAGCTAAACGGCCTGGGAGTTACATTTGGTAGCAGGCCCATCTTGAAGAATCTTAATGGTAAACTCTCAGGGCGTACGATCGGTCTGCTTGGTCCAAACGGCGCCGGCAAAACTACGCTGATACATACCCTGCTAGGCTTTCATAAACCTACTCATGGCACCGCACATATCTTTGGACGCGATATCAACACAGAAGCAAAGCAGATACGTGGTCTGATAGGTTATATGCCAGAGCGAGACTCTTTTATTGCCGGTATGACCTGCGTCCATTTTGTGCGAATGATGGCAGAGTTCTCTGGACTACCACCCGGCGCCGCATTAGAGCGAGCACATGAGGCGCTCTTTTATGTAGGGCTAGGAGAGGCACGCTACCGTACTTTGGATACCTACTCGCTAGGTATGAAACAGCTTGCCAAGCTTGCTCAAGCAATTGTGCATGGACCAAAGTTGATCATACTTGACGAGCCTACCAATGGCCTAGATCCACCTACACGCCAGCGTATGTTAAACCTTATTAAAGAGATTCGTGATAGTAATCAGGCCAACCTACTGCTCTCTTCACACCTACTACGTGATGTTGAGGAGTGTTGTGAGGAGATTCTAATCTTAAAAGAAGGCCGCATTGCTGTTTACTGTAATCTTGAAGAGGAACGTAAATCCAACCGCAAATTTATCGAGATGGAGACACGTGGTGATAGTCGTGGGTTTGCTGCGGCAATGGGACAATTAGGCTGTGAATATGCACTGACAGGTGAACGTAGACTGAAATTGATCCTTCAAGATGGTGTACAAGTACGCGATCTATACCGCCTTGCTGCTACTCATCAGGTACAGATACGAAGGCTCAATTACAAACGAGATTCGCTGGAAGATATCTTTCTCAAAGCTATGGAGGAGAACAATGGCGGTCTATGAACAGGTCTATAAGCCTTACACAGGGCAACAGACAAGTACCTGGTCACGATTTCTTATCATCCCACGTCATGCCTACCAGGATATTTTCCGTTCCAAGCTCTTCCTTGGCTTTTTCGTCACCTGCTTTGTCTTTCCACTTATTTCACTAATCTTGATTTACTTACACCACAATGAGAATGCCTTAGATATTCTTGATCTACGAGTCAGTAAGCTTATCCCGATCGATGCAAGGTTCTTCTATAACTATGTTTTTGTCCAAGGAATGATGGGATTTCTCCTTACTGTGTTTATTGGCCCCGAACTGATTGCGCGCGATCTTACCAATAATGCGCTACCACTCTATCTATGCCGACCCTTTACACGTGCCGAATATGTGATAGGCAAACTAGCAGTGCTGTTGATACTACTATCGGCAATCAGTTGGCTGCCAGGACTGCTGCTTTTCTCTTGGCAATCTTATTTAGGAGGTTCATCCTGGATTGCTGAGAACAGCCATCTGGCTGGTGCGATCTTTTTTGGTAGTGGAATCTGGATACTGACATTAGCAATGATGTCACAGGCAATCTCGGCCTGGGTACGTTGGAAGATTGCTGCTAAAGCAGCGCTTGTTGGGCTCTTCTTTATTCCTAGTGTAATGGCTGAGGTGATCAATCTTAATTTTGAGACCCGCTGGGGCAATCTTATCAGCCTGCGCGCATTGATTCGAACTGTTTGGGCAGGGCTTTTCCATTTCCCTCATCGTATGGAATTGCCATATACCAGCGCCTGGTTAGGACTATTTGTGATCTGTATAATCTCGCTACTGCTACTAACACGCAAAGTACGAGCTTACGAGGTGGTGCGGTGATAAAAGATGAGAGTCAATTG
>JBFLVQ010000657.1:0-5310 GCA_040758525.1 Acidobacteriota bacterium | reverse complement strand
GAATAGTCTTATCCATTACGCTATTTTCAAGGCCATAGATTATCGATTTTTAATCTTTCTTCTGAGGCAACTTGAAAATGTTAAGTTTGCACTAATCATTGTGATTGCAAATTATTACTAAGGATCGAGAGCTGTGGTGCCGCAATTCAAGTGAATCTTGCTAATTAGCCCGAAATTCTATAATAATGGGAGGGGCCGTGTAGCAAAGAAGATCAGGAATATATGGGGGAACAGGATGGCCAGTGAGCAAGAGCCAACCAATAGTGCTCATGTGCAGCTATTCATCACTCATTATGACCAGCTATTACGTTGGGCGCGCTATCTATGCCAAGGCGATATTGCTGCCGCCGAGGATCTAGTACAGACCGCTTATATACAGTTTGTCACCGCTCATCCATCACTCGATACTATTGACAATCCACTTGGCTATCTACACCGGCTTGTTAGCAATTTGCACAAGAATCAATTAGTACGCACAATGGCAAAAAAACATGGCGGCAGCAACCAATTTATTGCCCTCTCGCTGATCGAAGAGATGGTAGCAAGCGGTGTTACCGATAATCAACAGGCACGTGATCTACTTATTGACATTGCCTATTTTGCCAGTGAACGACGCCAGTACTCGAAGACGGGTGCTGTATTGATATTGCGTTTCCTGCTCGGTTATTTCCCCAAAGAGATCTCACAACTCCTCACAGTAAGCATCTTCGCCATTAACAATCTGATTATGCGTGGTCGTCAGGAATTGAGAGATTTTCTCAAGGATCCTCCGAAATACAGCAAACTGCATCATCGTTAAAGGAGCTTACCTGATGCCTAGAAGTGCCCACCATATGCATCATGCTGTCAGTCTGTCCATGCTTATGCTGATACTGTTAAGTTTTACTGCTGGCATGCGCCCATATTTGGCCTACACACAGCCTACTTCGACTGATGTTGTGCTACTTACACAGACGGCTGAGGAGATATCTGAGTTGCTCGATAGCAAAGCTATTGAACGACCGATTAAAGATGGCGAGCGCCATTTGTATAGGATCAACCTGGAGGCTGGTCAATTCTTGCAGCTTTCTATTGATAAAAAGAACTTTGACATTGTTGCACTAATGTTTGCTCCCAATGGTGAGAAGATTTTTGAGATCAGTAACCGTTCCCAAGAATTGACAGTTGTAATGATTGTTGCGGAAACAATGGGAGAATATCGTTTAGAAATTCGTGCGATGGAAAAAGCGGTACAGGGAAGCTACCAAATAAAGAGTGTGGAAATGCATGTTGCTACTGCACAGGAGCGTGATCGTTTCACCGCTCAATTGCTCTCCGCGGAAGGAGAGAGACTATATAATCAGGGTACTGTGGAATCAAAACAGCAAGCCATTAAGAAGTATGAACTAGCGCTGCTACACTGGCGGGCGGCGCTGGATCAACGTAGCGAGAGCCGTATCCTCAACAATCTAGCAACAATCTATAGCGATATTGGTGATCGACGTAAAGCTTTGGAATATCATCTACAGGCATTACCATTACGACGTGCCAGTGGTGACCGCCGTGGTGAAGCAATCACTCTTAACAACATTGGTCTAGGCTATAGATCGCTAGGAGAGAATGAGCAGGCATTGGTATATCTAAAATTATCATTGGATATACGTCGAGAATTGAATGATCGCCAAGGTGAAGCGATCATACTCAATAATATTGCTCTAGTATATACAACACTAGGAGAGCCCCATAAAGCACTAGAATATTTGAATCAGTCATTACCATTGCGTCGCGCCGTTAATGATCGCGCTGGTGAAGCTACCACACTTAGCAATATTGGTGCCGTTTACAAAATGATAGGTGAGTTTCGTCAAGCACTCGATTACCATCAACAAGCACTCCACTTATATCAAGAAGCTGGTGATCGTAAGGGGGAAGCGCTTACACTCAATAATATTGGTTTAACTTATAGTGAGTTAGGCGAGACTCAAAAGGCACTAGAATACTACACCAAAGCGCTTAACTTACGACATGTAATGGGAGACCTGCGTGGTGCCGCGATTATCCTTAATAGTATAGGAAACACCAACAAAGTATTAGGTGAGACACAAAAGGCACTGGAGTTCTTGAATCAGTCACTGGCTTTAAGCAGAAAGATTGCCGACCGCCCTGGCGAAGCCACTACTCTCAACAGTATAGGGCTGCTCTATGAGAGTCTGGGAGAAATAGAACAAGCACTAGATTACTTTAATCAGTCACTCAACTTGCAACATACGATGCAGGATCAACGTCGCGAGGCTATTTTGCTTAATAACATTGGACAGCTCTATGTGAATATGGGTGAACCAGGACAAGCCCTAGAATATATCAATCGATCACTTGTACTACGACGTAAAGCGAGCGATCGTTCTGGCGAGGCAACTTCGCTTAACAGCCTGGGGGTAGTTTATCGGCTGCAGGGTGAAAATCAAAAGGCACTCGATTATTTGAATCAATCACTAAACTTGCGCCGAGAAATAGGGGATCGACTTGGTCAAGCCTTCTCACTTAGTGATATTGCCTTGACAATGGCACAGCGCAATGAAAAAGAGCAGGCATTAGAACAGTTCCAACAGGCACTAGTATTATATCGAGAAATGGGGGTTCGTCAGGACGAAGCACTAACACTCTACAATATTGCCCGCCTGGAACGCGAACAAGGAAGGTTAAAGGAATCACGCCAGTATTTAGAGGCTGCGCTTGCCATTACTGAAGAGTTACGGGTAAAAGTTGATGTTGAAGAGCTACGTGCCTCCTATTTCACCACTGTGCGCGACTACTATGAACTATATATAGACCTATTGATGCGCTTGCATAAACAGAATCCTAACCAAGGATATGCCGCACGTGCACTGCAAGTAAGCGAACAAGCAAGGGCACGCGTACTACTCGATATACTTACTCAAGCCCAGACTAAGATTCGTGAAGGTATCGATCCTGCGCTTATCGAGCGTGCACATACACTGCAAGAGAAACTTAATGCGCGCGCCGAATACCAACTGCGCTTGCTGGCTGGCAAATATACCAAAGAGCAGGCTCAAGCTTTGGAACGAGAGCTACGCGATCTCACCACACAATATCAGCAGCTACAAGCACAGATAAACCAGCAGAACCCACGCTATGCTGCTCTTACTCAACCACAACCGCTCTCACTTAAAGAGATTCAAGAAAAGGTACTGGATGCAGACACGCTCTTGCTTGAGTACACATTAGGCAGTGAACGTAGTTACTTATGGCTAGTATCGCACAATACACTAGCCAGCTACGAACTACCTGGACGTAGCGAGATAGAAGCAACAGCTCGCCGTGTCTATGGACTCTTTTCTGCAGGTAACCAGCGTGTCATAGATGAGGCAAATCAGCGCAATCGTAGGAGTGTACAGACTGCTAACCTGTCAGCCACCACCGCGCCAGTAGTAGATGCAATGGCAACACTAAGCCGTATGTTGTTAGGGCCAGTTGCAGGACAATTAGAAAAAAAGCGGCTACTTATTGTTAGTGAGGATATCCTGCAATTTATCCCGTTCGGTGCTCTACCTATCCCAACAACCGTAGGCGATATCAGTGAACAGCCATTGATTGTGAATCACGAAATAGTAAGTTTGCCTTCGGTATCAACGCTAGCAGTGCTTAGACAAGAATTAGCAGGACGGCGACCAGCACCTAAGATGTTAGCAGTAGTAGCTGATCCAGTCTTTAGTATAGATGACAAGCGGTTCAAGCTACGCTCAGGAAAGGTTAAATCTTCTACCATTAATAGGCCTGCTGTTACTACAAGTGAAACAGAGGAGCTAAATTTGCCAAAAGATCTGGTCAGATCGGCAAATGAGGTTGGGCTCTTTAAACAATCCCTGCATATTCCACGATTGCTCCATACACGGCAGGAGGCTGAACGTATATTGGCGCTTGCCCCTACAGCAGCAACAAAACGAGCCCTCGATTTTACTGCCAATCGTGCAACCGCTACCAGTACAGATTTGAGTCAGTACCAGATTGTACACTTTGCTACGCATGGACTCTTTAATAGCACTCATCCTGAATTATCTGGGCTAATGCTCTCAATGGTTGATGAAGAGGGCAAGGCACAGAATGGTTTCTTGCGTGCGCATGATATCTATAATTTAAATCTACCTGCAGAATTAGTAGTATTAAGTGCCTGTCAGACAGGATTAGGCAAACAGATTAAAGGAGAGGGATTGATCGGCCTAACCAGAGGATTTATGTACGCAGGGTCGGCACGTGTATTGGTGAGCTTGTGGAATGTTAATGATAAGGCAACCGCAGAGTTGATGGCACGCTTCTACGAGAATATGTTGAAAGTGAAGATGCGGCCAGCCGCGGCGCTACGGGCTGCACAGGTTTCTATGTGGCGTGAGAAGCGCTGGCAATCACCTTATTATTGGGCCGGCTTCGTACTACAGGGTGAGATATACTAAAGATCAATCTTTTTGCAGACTATGATAGAGATATATGTAAGTACAGATGTGGAGACAGATGGGCCAATTCCTGGAGCCAATTCGCTACTCAGTCTAGGCTCAGCAGCTTATTTGGCCGACAAGACACTGGTTAGCACATTTACGGCAAATTTCGATACGCTGCCTAATGCAGTCGCAGATGCAGAGACAATGGCTTGGTGGAAAACGCAACCAGCAGCTTGGGCAGCCTGCCGAAAGAATCTGCAATCACCACAACTGGCAATGCAGAACTATCTTGCCTGGTTGAAATCTCTGCCCGGCAAACCGGTTTTTGTCGCTTATCCTGCGGCGTTTGATTTTATGTTTGTCTATTGGTATCTGATCTATTTCACTGGGGAGAGCCCTTTCTCCCACTCTGCGCTTGATATCAAAACTTATGCAATGGCAATGCTAAAGATCAACTTCCGTGATACGGTCAAACGTAATATGCCAAAGCGATGGTTCGACCAACTGCCGCATACACACTTGGCGCTTGATGATGCTATTGAACAGGGGGCGTTATTCTGTAACATGCTTGCTGAGCATACTGCGACAAAACCATAAACTCTGCAACAGAAAGGAAGGATAGCTTTGACAAATGTAGTTAATTACCCTGCCACACTAGAGGAACGTATAAAGGAGTTAGAAAAGGCTAGAGTAGAGTTGATACAGACACTCAATGAAGATTCTGTGCTTACACCTATAGCCAACTCAGATAGCCGCTGGTCAGTTGCTGAGATCGCTTATCACTTATACTTAACCGAAAAACAGATTGGCAACGTGATCAAGATGACGTTAGCTGCGCCAGAGCGACATGAAAGAAAAGACGAGAGTGTTCTGCAAA
>JBFLVQ010000656.1:0-5318 GCA_040758525.1 Acidobacteriota bacterium | reverse complement strand
CGCAAGAGGGAGGTTGGTTGTATGGTGGCCACAAGATGCCAAGGAAACCCCTGCTTCCCTTGAGGACATAGTAAAACCTGTATTTAAGCGGATTGCCATAGCAAAACCGGATCTCGCGCCTTATGGTGCTGCTGCCAAAGAAAGTATGGAAGCAGTAGGAATCTGGCCAAAGGTAGAAGCCAAAATTGTCTATGGTGAAAACGTGAATGCGGCTTATCAGTATGCTAAGACCGGCAATGTAGAGCTTGTATTCATTCCTTTTTCCCTGGTAAAACCAGGTGAGAAATTCATCACTGTTGATGAGAAGCTGCATAAACCAATTGATCAAGCTTTATGCATAATCAAGCAGAGTAAACACCCAGAGTTGGCAAAAAAGTTTGATGATTTCTTAAAAGGCGAAAAGGGCCGAACTATGTTAGAACATTTCGGCTATACCATTCCTTAATCATTAGGATGGACTATGACTATTAGTTCATAAAATCAACTAAGCGGCTTCATCGTAGTATACGAGCCAGGGCTTATAATGGAAAGACCCATTATTTGAAGGCATTGCAGTTAGAGAGACTTTGCAATTAGTCAGCTACAGCCTTATTTTATTAGCGATGTCCAATCCTACATTGAGCTTTGTTGCTTCAGTGCCTCTTCACTAACAGCTGGCTTTATCTTCCTCAAGTTGTCTACAGGTCAATTTTCTTCCGTGGTCTTTGCACTCTTTACTATCTAATTAACAGGTTTTGATTGATTTTGTGTTCTGACAGGACAATATTTTTAATAAAACCACTTTGTGTCATTACTAACATAGGAAATCTCGGTTAAACTAAGAGGAAAGCTAAACAGCATATTTATCTGTCAAAACCGATTGAGCCAGTTGAGTTAGTAAAGGTTGTAGCAAATTTGGCCAAACCGGTTGGTAATTTCTAAGCTAGCGATCAAACTGGAACAGCACAGAACATAAAGGAGGGGATAAGACGTGGATAACAAGCGTGAGATGTTAAGACATTGTCTGGCCACCTTGGCCTATCGCGGTGGAAAGGTCATGCGAGGAGCACCGGCAGAGTTTGCTGGTTATTGCGCCAATGAAACAACACGAACGCCCGCAGAGATTCTCGCTCATCTTGGAGATCTGTTCGACTGGGCGTTAGCGATAGCACAGGGACGAGAAGTCTGGAAGAACTCTCCCACACTAACTTGGGACCAAGGTGTTGATCGGTTCTTTGCTGCGCTAGGTCGCTTTGATGCATATCTAGCATCGGATGAACCGCTGCATTCACCAGAGGAGCGCCTCTTCCAAGGCCCAATTGCGGATGCGCTCACACATGTAGGGCAATTAGCAATGTTGCGGCGCATGGCTGGTACACCAGTACGTGGCGAGAACTACTTTGTCGCTAGAATTGATGTAGGGCGAGTCGGTAGTGAGCAAGCGCCAGCACGTGTAGAATTCGATTAAGCTACTGCGGAGCTGCCACTCAACAAGCGGTATATCAGTCCATACTCAATATCACTTTTATCTTTTGTCTACTATGATTATACTAACTCGCTGAAATTGGCGTTAGACACTAATATTACTATGAGCTATCGTTGTTCAACTTGTGGAGAGCTACACGTGGGTCTACCCGACATTGGGATGGACAAACCATACTATTATTGGACAGTCCCAGAAGAGGAAAGAGACAAACTGATCGAACTTACTCCAGATACCTGTATTATTGATAATGAGGATTTCTTCATTCGTGGTGTTATTGAAATCCCTATACTTGATTATCCACAAACATTCGACTTAGGGGTTTGGGTATCACAGAAGCGGGAGAATTTCTATACATATCTGGATAAATACGATTCTAGCGAGATAGGACCTTTCTTTGGCTGGTTATCTACAAAAATTACATACTATGAAGAAGACACCCTATCTCTTAAAACCATGGCGCACTTTCGCAGTGGAGGGCAACGTCCGATTATAGAGTTAGAGGCAACCGAGCATCAGTTATCAATAGATCAGCGCGAAGGTATAACGCTGGAGAAAGCTTGGGAGATAGTACATTACTATATTGACTCAGACGAAGAAGGAGACTAACCAGCGAACTGAATTCTCTTGCTCATTGCAATAGGTACTGTTTTACCAAGAGAATCGTCGCATAGATGGCAAAATCAAGATTCTTCTTCTTGGTGTAACCGTGCCCTTCGTCATTAGCCATCATATACCAAATGGGAGTACCATTCTTCTTAACCTGTGCGAGCATTTGCTCTGACTCACTGGGTGGTGTGTTGGGATCATTCTTCCCAACAAGTATAAAAGGGGCTTAAGGGTGATATTAAGAACCCATATAATCGCTACAGATGTAGACCATTAGTTATTTTCTATTTATGAAACCAAGTCCAGGAAAGGGTTTGAGATGAAGTCAATTCTCTGCAGGAGTATTTCTCAATGAAAAAACTGATCCTGTTTTTTGTTCTCGTGATCGTACTCTCACTCACTTCTAATAGGTCAATGGGCGGACAAAACCCTGATCTCCAGCGATGGATGCAACGTGCCCGTAACGTCACTATCATCCGCGATGACTGGGGTATTGCACACGTATATGGCAAAACTGATGCTGATGCAGTCTTTGGCACTATCTACGCCCAGGCTGAGGACGATTTCAATCGGGTCGAAACTAATTATATCAACTCGATGGGACGGCTTGCGGAGGCCGAAGGCGAGTCCGCAGTGTGGCGAGATTTGCGTATGAAGCTTTTTATCGATCCAGAGGTGTTGAAAACACAGTACGAGGCAAGCCCGCCTTGGTTAAAGGCATTGATGAATGCTTGGGCCGATGGTCTAAATTTTTATCTTGCCAACCATCCCCAAGTAAAGCCTAGAGTGATCAAGCGCTTCGAACCCTGGATGGCACTCTCTTTCACTGAAGGCAGTATCGGTGGCGACATTGAGACGATAGATCTCGAGCAGTTACGGGCTTTCTACGGAAACAGCTCGGTTGTAGCCAGGTCGAATGCTCAACCCGATCTTTTGGCTGAGCCAACGGGATCGAACGGTATTGCTATCTCGCCATCGAACACAGTTGCACATCGCGCATTGCTACTGATCAATCCACACACATCTTTCTTCTTTAGATCTGAGTTACAGATGAACAGTGGCGAAGGGTTGAACGCCTATGGTGCAGTAACCTGGGGACAGTTCTTTGTCTACCAAGGCTTCAACGAGCGATGTGGTTGGATGCACACGTCTAGTGCCGTCGATGCTATTGATATGTATTTAGAAACAGTAGTCAAGAAAGCTGACCAATTCTATTACAAGTATGGGAATGAAGAACGACCGGTCAAGACCTCCATAATCAAGGTGCCTTACAAGACTGACAATGGAATGGCCGAGAAAACGTTTACCGTCTATCGCACTCACCATGGGCCCATTGTCCTCTCGACGAAAGATAAATGGGTCAGTATTAGTTTAATGCAGCAGCCTGTGAAGGCGCTGATGCAATCTTACCTGCGCACCAAGTCGAAGAACTACAAGGAATTCAGGCAAACAATGGAACTACATGCCAATTCATCGAACAACACGATCTTCGCAGATGCTGATGGCAACATCGCCTATTTTCACGGGAATTTTATTCCCAAGCGCGATCCCAAATTCGATTGGACCAAGCCAGTAGATGGCAGCGATCCAGCAACTGACTGGCACGGTCTGGTGTCCATTGAAGAGACGCCAAAATTGCTCAATCCCGCAAGCGGCTGGCTCTATAACAGCAATGATTCACCATGGTCAGCAGCAGGCCCTAGCAGTCCTAAGAAAGCCGACTATCCAGCTTATGTCGATTCAGGCACTGAGTCTGCACGCGGTCTGCATTCAGTGAGAGTTCTACAAGACAAAAAAGATTTTACGCTCGACTCGCTGATTACAGCAGCTTACGACAGTTATCTTACCTGGTTCGAGAAGACGATCCCTGCCCTGGTCAAGGCTTGGGACCAGATGCCTGCATCCGATCCTCTTAAAGCGAAAACGTCTGAACAGATCGCATTACTGCGTTCGTGGGATCTGCGCTGGTCAGTAACATCCATTCCGACATCACTCGCGGTCTTCTGGGGAGAGAATATTGTGCAAACGGTGAAACGTACAGGTATGTCTGCGGCCGATTATATTGCTAACGAAGCCAAGGGGGAACAACTACTACAATCGCTTTTAGCAGCCTCTGACAAACTCACAGCCGACTTTGGAACTTGGAAGACGCCTTGGGGCGAGATCAATCGCTTTCAGCGTCTTACTAATGATATCGTTCATCCATTCACCGACGCGGGACCCAGCATTCCCGTAGGCTTTACATCCGGGATTTGGGGCTCGTTAGCCTCGTTTGGCGCACGCCAGTACAAGGGCTCAAAAAAGATGTATGGAACCAGCGGCAACAGCTTTGTCGCTGTCGTCGAGTTCGGTAAGACTGTGCGAGCCAAAGCTGTGACCGCCGGAGGGGAGAGCGGCAATCCATCGTCGCCTCACTTCAATGATCAAGCAAAACGTTATAGCACAGGCGATCTAAGGGATGTGTATTTCTACCGCTCGCAGCTTAAGGGTCACACTGAGCGGATATATCATCCTGGAGACTAACACAACTCCAGAACTGTTCTAGCAGTTCATCCAGTTGTCTAGACCAAAAATCGACTAATATAAAGGTGGTAAGGTGGTAGTTTAGGTGGAATTGAGAGATTGAGGAATTGCTGCGCGCAAGTTGAAAAAGCTGTTAGCCGTTTCGCTACACCCCCATAAGATATAAAGGGGGTGACAGGAGTTGAACCTGTTATCTTCTGATCTGCAGTCAGACGCGTATGTAAGCTTCGCCGATTAGGGCGCGCAGCAAACTGATAAACTCTTAAACTTCTACTTGTAAAAGATCAGCTAACAACAACCTGAATTGTTAGTACGAGTAATCATTAACTAAGTTTCAACAACTTTCCAGATGTATCACTTTAGATAATTCCTTTCAATTTAATCAATCCATCTTCAAGAAAGGAAGAAATAGTTTGATAGTTTGTCGAGGGCTAGTGGGTTTCAATTAAAACACCATAATAAGCAGCGCAATGAATGGGGCTATAGAAACAAATGCTCCGGTAAGCGCTATACTAATTTTGTTAATTTTATCTTCTTCTTTAGTAAGAGAGCTTAAAAGACTTATACTAATAAATATTGTAACTAACCCTGTTATTGCACCTATGAATAATAGTCCCACACCAGACTGTGAAAGACTCGCGTGAGATAAAGTAAAGATTATTCCAATAAATGAAAATAGTGCTGAAATTAACCCAAAATATAAAGGGAATTGATAAAATGTATC
>JBFLVQ010000655.1:1735-5320 GCA_040758525.1 Acidobacteriota bacterium | reverse complement strand
AATGAACGAGAAGCATTTGTACTTAAACCCAACTATCATGGCAGCTCTAATTATGGACTACGTTGGGTCGAATCGATCAGCGGTGGCAAATACTATGATCTAGAAGTACCCGATATTGAAAAAGGCGTAGATACATTAATTGCCAAAGGGCTAGTTGATGCCGATAAACTAGGCGTGATGGGTTGGTCAAATGGTGGTATTTTGACAATTGCCTTAACAGTGACTACTACCAGATACAAAGTTGCTTCTGCTGGCGCAGGAGATGTTGAATGGAGTAGTGATTGGGGAAACTGTGCTTTTGGTGCCTCATTCGATAACTACTATTTTGGCAAATCTCCCCTAGAAGATCCCCAACTCTATATCAGCAAATCCCCATTCTATCGATTAGATAAAGTACGTACTCCGACAATCATATTCTTTGGCACAGAAGATAAGGATGTACCGACACAGCAGGGTTGGTTGCATTACCGTGCTTTGCAACAGCTTGGTAATACCGATGTAAAGTTTATTCTCTTTCCAGGAGAAAAACATTCACCTAAGAAACTTGCACATCAACGGCGCAAGTTGGAGGAAGAACTCGCTTGGTTTGATAAATATCTGTTCAAGTCAAACAAAGATAGTAATGAAGCTTTGAAGCCAGACTCGCCATTAGCCCGCTCGCTGAAATTAAATAAGACTAAAGGCGATGGAAAACGATATGGTACGATGGAGAAAGGATATCTGATTCCTGAAATGGTTAAGCGCGATGGGTTAGAAATAGGACGTTTTGAAGTAACTCGCGCTCAATATGCCCAGTTTGATAAGAAATATCTGGTCGAGCCAGGCAAGGAGAACTATCCTGCCAATGGGATCAACTTCGAACAAGCCAAAGCTTACTGTCAATGGCTATCAAAAGTAACAGGACAAAATTATCGTCTAGGCACAGAGACAGAACTAATGCCAATTTATGATGAGCCTGCTGAGAGCGAGAATACGCTAGATTACTGGGCAGGTTATCGAGTCAATCCTGATGATGCAGAACGTTTGAGCAGTAAGATAAAAGAGCTGGGAGATCAGGCTGCCTTACTTAAAGAAGTAGGTAGCTTCAAAGGTGTAGGCGAGGATGAATCGATCTTTGACCTAGGTGGTAATGTTGCTGAATGGGCAGTGAGAAAAGATGGCACAGGTGTTTTGATCGGTGGCAGCGCAGATAAACCTGCTGATCTAAAATTGCGTGTTCGTCTGGCTGCCGCTAGCTATATAGGTTTTCGTGTCCTTAGAGGAACAACAAATTAGCGTTTTTTCAACTCAACCAGAAATGCCGACTTTGCTACTGGTGTAGTATTGATCTCTATGTCAAGAAATTTCTCTAGTACATCAATATTAGTAGTAGCATGACGAGAAAGACCTAGTGTGATAAAAGAGCCGCCACCAGACATCGCCATTGGTAGCAGTAGCTGATCGGCCAAATACTCTCCTACAGGGACATTGGCAGCAAGGTAGCGACGTGCCGCTTTTACTGCCTGTTCAGCTACTGCCTCAGCACGTACACCTTTCTCGCCAAAACCTGTAAAGATCTCAGTCAAGTTTTCACTTGCGATCTCGATCATTACAATATTTCCTGGTCCACGCGAACCTTTAACCTCCTCAAGCTGCAAGCAGCTTTTATCCCAAGACATTTTATGGGCAACAAAATCGAGTTCACGTTGTGCAATAGAACTTGGTAATGAAGCCACATAAGCGCGTGCATAACGCGCAGTAATCTCTCCACGTTCACGTAGATCAAAACTGCTGAGCTTAGTGTTAGGGATAATTTTTACAGTAAAACATCCACCTCCGGCAGGATAGAAACCAGGGCGCAGCAACTCTGCGGTGACTTGCACTCCTAAGCGATTTATTAGTGGCAAAAATGTTTTGACAAGAAAGTCAAAAGGTGGTGCATAGGGATTATGAGTACCACCTTCAAGTGTCAATATAGATGATCCTGACACAGTGAGTAATGCAGGCAGCACGGTCTGGAGCACTAATGTAGCGCTACCGGCTGTGCCCACAGCAAAGTTATATTCCCCTGGTTCGATATTATGTGGAATAAATGTCAGTTCACGTGAGCCAATCGATGCACCGGTTACATCTGCGCATCCAATCTTGGTAGCAGCGTTCACTGCGGTAAGATGTTGGCGCATTAAACCAGGCTTTTCACGACCAGCGCGAATCTTCTCTATACGAAATGGCTTGCCTGTTACTAGTGAAAGCGCCAGTGAAGTGCGTAGAATCTGTCCACCGCCCTCTCCAAAAGAACCATCAATTATTAACATTTGGTTATCCTTTTACACAAAGAATCTGGCGTAATGTATAAGCAACTTCTACCAGATCCGACTCTGCCTTTATTACCGCATCAATATCTTTGTATGCGCCTGGTGTTTCGTCTAACACATCAGCATCTTTACGACATTCAATACCTGCTGTTGCCGCCATATGGTCAGCGACAGTAAAGCGCTTTTTCGCTTCATTACGTGACATCGCACGACCTGCGCCATGACTGCAGGAATTGAAGCTCTCTGGATTACCACGGCCACGTACTATGTAAGAGCGTGCTCCCATACTACCTGGAATAATACCCATATCACCTTGACGTGCTCTTACTGCGCCCTTGCGTGTAACATAAACATCCTCTCCATAATGGTGCTCAATCGCAACATAGTTATGATGACAGTTGATCGATTCTAACTCAGTCTGGAAAGTAGGAATTCCTTTGGAAGCGCGTACTGTTGCGATCAGGCTATCCATCATTAACTGACGATTTAAGAAAGCAAATTCCTGCGCCCAATGTACCGCTTCGATATAATCATCAAAATATTTTGTACCCTGTGGAATATAGGCTAGATCCTGATCTGGCAGATTGATAAACCATTTGCGCATATCTTCCTTGGCTAATTCAATGAAGTAACTACCAATACGATTTCCTACCCCACGTGAACCGCTGTGTAACATAAACCAGACACGATCGCTCTCATCTAGACAGATCTCAATAAAATGATTACCGGTACCCAATGTACCTAGATGGTTGACATGATTACCACGATCTAGCTTAGGGTGCTTGGCCACAATCGCATCATAGCCTGGTTTAATACGTAGCCAGGTTTGCATATGATTGATAGGTGGATCAGACCAGGCGCCACGATCATTTGGACCACCATTATCAGTGCGGCCATGTGGGATTGCTTGCTCAATATCATTACGCAGGTCATGTAGATTATCTGGCAGATCATGGGCATTCAAACTAGTTTGTACAGCAACCATGCCACAACCTAGATCCACTCCCACGGCTGCCGGTATAATCGCTTTACGAGTAGCAATTACACTACCAACCGTAGCACCTTTGCCGGCATGTACATCTGGCATTGCCGCAACCCACTTATGTATAAATGGTAGACTAGCAATATTGCAAAGCTGACGCTTGGCTTCTTCTTCCATTGTCACGCCCTGAATCCAGGCTTTAATAGGCGTTCCTTGTGGGGGATTGATCACTTCATATTTCTTCTCTGACATAGCTGCTTCCTCCTGAGATCTATTTATAGCCACGATAATAAAGGAGCTGACAAGGAT
>JBFLVQ010000655.1:0-1725 GCA_040758525.1 Acidobacteriota bacterium | reverse complement strand
ATTGTCAACCCAAGATGTAGTCCCGATAAGCATTCAGCTCCCAACTGATACTTACAACTCTACTGCCTCGATCACACCAACCCAATGATTGGCATTCAATCGACCTGAGGCAAATTCACTAATAACATCAAAGACCTGGTCTGAGAAGCCACCTATATTGAGGATATCCTCACCTTCTGCAGCCTGAGTCGTATGATTAGGCTGAATGTCTATACAGACCAGCCGTGCGTTAGGATTGCGTCCCTTAAACTTCTGCCACTGGCGCATAGTTGCACTACCAAGGGTAGCGCTTGCATCAACCCAAGACTCATTATCCGAAATGAAGATTACCATATCGCCCTTCGCTTTGCGCTGGTTTAGCGAAGCCAAAGGCGCACTACAGTTGGTACCGCCTCCACCAATAGAGGCCAAGCGTGTAGCATTGGTTATCACACTGTCACCAGAGTTTAGATAAAGTTTTACCACGCCTTGTTCAAATGGCAGAACCTCTGCCGTTGGATTCTTGCGCATAATTGCTGCTGTTACTAATGCAGCTACATCAATACAGCGCATTCTTGAAGTAGCGCCTTTACGGTAGCCAGTTAGCGGCGAAGACATAGAACCGGAAACATCTGGGCAAAGGAAAACCTTGCCTTCGATCTTTGGTACATTGGCTAGCGAGATCTCCATTGCCTCTTGTAACGCGTTACGTACTAATTCAGGGATATCATTACCAGCCATCAAGAATGCTGCCATCAATTGATAAGGAAAGACATGTGCCCGAGCAATCTCCTTAGGGTCTTTTAGCCGATTTGCGATCAAATCGGTTAGACCAGACTGTTCAAAGACACCATGGCGAGCAAAAGTGTTCAAGTTCATACGTGTCATTTGCCAAGATGCATTACGGGCAATTATCAACCATTCCTGCTTGCTTAGATTCACTGCCGTAAGCATCTGAAAAGGCAGATCTGGCAATGCTACTGTGTTGCCGGCTTTGAATGCTTCGAAGTCCTTAACCAGTTGTGGCAAGGCTTCTGCACAATAGCAGCGACCAATCAGATAGCCATACAAAGCTTCTCGCGCTTCCGAGCGTGGGTGTGGGTGAACCATTTTGATTATATCTGCCAAGGATGGATTCTGTCCGATTGACGAGCGAAAGATCGTATCTTCATCACGTGCTTCCAACCATTCGCGTATCAGCCGTTTGGGTAGAGAACCAAAAGATTTACGTCCTACCATTCCCGATCTGATAATCTGAGCAAAGTTGCGCAGCATTTTACCGTTATCAATAATTCGTGAGAAGATCTGACGGAAAAGGGTTTGGCTCTTTACTGTTAATACTGCACACAATAGCGCAGGAATATCTTTCATAAATCCCCGCTCGCGACAATAAAGCGCAGTGCGGGCAATAAATTCTGGTTCTACTTGATCGCAAAAAGAGATGATCTTTTTGAATTGAGTCTCTGCGCTGGCATAATAGGTACTATTTAAGCACCCGGTTACCGCATATTGAGCAAGAGCATGCTTAGCTGAGAATTGATAGGCAGGTGCGCCAGCATTGTTGAGAGTATTAGTTTGGGTTACTAAGTTACCCCATATCGACTGGAAAAGATTTTTATTGGCCATTGCCTGCGCTCCTTCGGACAAGCTGTTTTTCATTCCGATGTTTTTGCTAATGGCATACTGCGTGCCAACTTTAAGAATATTGCTGAACTTTTGTAATTGTTGTAAACGCAGTGACTTGTT
>JBFLVQ010000654.1:0-5330 GCA_040758525.1 Acidobacteriota bacterium | reverse complement strand
TTCAATCTGGTGTTATTAAGGATGCGTTTGTAGAGTATGCTACCAAGCGGGTTCCCGTGGAGCTGCGCGCGAACTTCCTTCCTACTGGAGATGGACTTGAATCAATAGTAATACGAGTGCAGGAGCGCGAAAATCACTCATACAACCTTAAAAATATTGGCCTTTTACCATTCCAGCAGCAAATGATTGAACATCTGATACGCACTCCTGCAGGACTTGCCCTCATCAATGGAAAAACTGGCTCCGGGAAAAACACAACATTAATTGCGATGATAGAAGAGTACGGGCGAATCTTTCCAGATCGGGCTAGACTTACTGCTGAAGATCCTGTTGAGATACGAGTTCACGGCGTCACACAGCTCTCCATTATTGAGCAGGGTGAGAATCGGCAGGCCACGTTACGCAGTTATGAAAAGGGAATTTTACGTCACGATCCAGAGTTAATTGTAATAGGTGAGGTACGAGACCGTGTTGCTGCTGAAATGGTAGTAGAGTCAGCCAATCTTGGCCACCTGGTAATGACCACACTCCATACAGAGAACTCAATAAAAGCTATTACTAGGCTGCTGGATTTAGATATTCCCAGGTACAAGGTTGAATCAGTGCTCAAATATTCCATTGCGCAACGACTGGTACGGCGTATATGTACAGAATGCGAAATTGTAGAAGATGATCAACTGCCAGATTTACCTCGCCTTCAGGAGTATATCGAACTAACCAAATTTAAATCAGATAAACCATTTGTTCGTGCAACCGGAAGAGATAAATACGGACGTGATTGTGGTCGCTGTGGCGGTGCCCGCTTCTATGGCAGGATCGGTATATTTGAGATATTGAGGGTTAGTAATGCAATACGTGAATTGATCTATCAAGGTGCATCATTAAACGCTATCAGAGTTCAAGCACTCGCAGACGGGTTCAGATCAATGTGGTCTGTAGGGTTAGAACGGGCTTTAAATGGTGAAACAACACTGGGTGAGATAGTTGAAAATCTGGGTTATCCAGATCCTGATACGGAAGGCTTACCGATTACTGCTCAGCCTGATGCAGAGTTCACCACTGAAACAGAGTTTTCTCACTAAACTTAAGCTTCAATTCTTATGGGAGGGTGCCAATGGTTGCAAATGTTCGTCAAACAAGTACGGTTATTGCATCTACGAATGTAAATCTGAAGCTCAACGCAAAGAAAGCGCTGGCATTCTGGCAATCGTTTGCCAGTCTGTACCGTGCTGGTGTACCGCTTAATAGGATAGTCTCCCAGATTTGTGAACTAACTACAGATCAGAAATTTAGAGCCGCCTTGAATGATGTTGCGGAACGCTTGAACAAAGGCGAGCTTTTCAGTAATGCGTTAGCCAGGTATCCAAAGGTTTTTGGCAGTATCGCCATCGCACTTGTTGGTGTAGCAGAAGCAACCGGCAACTGGACAGCAGGCAGCAATGGTCAACTTGGGATTCTTGACCTAATCCTTAAATATCTAAAACGTAATCTTAAAGTCGATCAGAGCGTGAAAGCAGGGCTGCTTTATCCAGCAATAATTATTCTTGCCGTGATAGGCGCAGTAATAGCATTTGTTACTTTTATACTACCTCGTATTAGAGAATTTTTTACCGTATTAACACCAAACAGCAATCCAGGCATGATCGCAATGGTCTTTTTTTGGACGGCTGATTTTATCAAAGACTACTGGTGGACAATCCCCATTGCTATATCAGGCATTGCCTTTCTAGCATGGCAATTTATTACATCACCGCAGGGTAAAAATCTCTGGCACAAATACCAGCTTAAGATGAAAGTACCTGCACCTATATTTATTAATCTCAATATTGCGAAAACCTTTTATTTGTTGGGCACATTACTATCAGCAGGTATAACTGCCCAACAATCCCTGAAAATTTGCTCTGAATCAGTTGGTAATGGTGAAATTTCTATCGCCATTGGGATAGCAATGGATAGATTCTACAAAGGGAAACCATTGAGTGATGTGTTAAGGGATTGCCATTTGATTTTTCAAGGTGAACCTTATCAAGTGTTGAAAGTAGGTGAAGAAGGTGGCACATTGGATACAGGACTTATTGATTATGCAGAGCAACTATTTGATCGGGTTGATGAAGAGATTGAACAGGCCGTCAAGCTGATTGAACCAGCAATGTTGGTAGTAGCCGGAAGCATAGTTGGATTCTTTGTAATTGGTTTCTATGGAAGCCTGAGCCAATTGATTGGAAATCTAGCAAGGTAAATTGGGGGTTATTTATGCGTGATAATGGCTATTCCTTATTAGAACTTCTTCTCGTAATTGCGATAGTGCTGATTCTAGTTGGCGCTATCATCATAAATATTGGCCCGGCGCGCACATCAGTAAGTATCGATGCCGTAGCAGCTCAAATTCAGGGCAGCATTAGCATGGCCAGGCGTGCAGCACTGGCTGGATCTCCTAACACTCAGAGCTATCAATTCGATCTAGATAAAGCTGTTGTTCTAACTAATTCTGGTACTACTCTGACAGATCGTGCGCCTGTCGCTAACGATAATTGTGCTGGACAATGCAGCAGCGGACTTAATGCAATATGTATAGACGGTCAGCGATATTGCTATAAATTCGGGAAAACCATTGAGTTTGAGCAGTATTCAGGCCGCGTTTCAGATAGATTATCCCATGCTGTGTTCCTTCAAAATAGCTATCGAAAATTTGCGATTCTCATTAGCTCTGAGGGTACAACAAATCTTGCCGAGTTGCTAAATGGTGTTTGGAAGAAGCGAGTTAAGTCAGAAGAACAACCTGGTAGGGACGAAGAAAAGCGAGAGCAAAGTTCCGTTAACTCTTATACCACTTCCCCTCAATTTTACCGTCAATCTCAATCAACATATTACACAGTTGAAATGCCGCATGCGGATTTGGTGCAGTGGTGCCTAACTCCCACTTCTGATAGTTGCGCCAATGCACACCCATCAGTTGGGCAAACTCTTTTTGAGTCCATTTGCCATGCTCTCTTAAATAACGGCAAAGTGCTGGAAAGTCAATTTCACGAACAATACATTCCATCAGCTTATTACACAAATTCGTCAGTTATTGGGCTAATTGATTTTACATACAGGGATTATACGGCATATATACTACCAATGTCAAGTGATTTTGCAGGCAAATATAAAAATATTTCTTGACAGGGTAGTATATGCGCCGTATCATATGCCACAAATTGGAGATAATTGAGATGATGACCAACTACAAAAAATCAGTGGTTCGGGTGGTAGCAGCAGATCAAGGATTCTCTCTGCTGGAATTAGCAATAGCTATCCTGTTATTGGGGCTATTAGTGGGAGCATGGTTACAGACCGTAACCAGCACGATTAGAAATGATCTGTTTTTGCAAAAGCTTGGTGATGTAAACGCGCTCTCTTCTGACAAAGCTGGCCAGCTAATAAAACAGGCAGACCAGCTAGCACAAATGATTCCCTCTGATCAGTTATCCATTGGAGCGATTGCTCCCAATGATCCCGTACCAGGATTCTTTGATACGCTTGATGAGAATGGCAATGTGATTGGCGGCGTGCCTGATAAACGTTTAGGCCCACATGGATTACTTGGCGATGGACAAGATGGAGGCCCAAAAGGTGGTGATAAAGGTAGTAGTCCTGTGGTTAAGTTTATTCGTCAGTGGCTGATCGTTAGAGAACCAGACTCTAAAGATATCACTGTCTATGTTTCACTTGTGTATAAGGATTCCAACCAGATAACTCGAATAGCTAGAGCTGCGAGGGTAGATGGTTTAATTGTAAGGGATTAATTAGGAGAAAGTTATGCTTAACAAGAGAGATAGAGGCAGCCTGAGATTTTCCAACAAACCAACACTTGATGAATCTGATAGCGCGATCTGCAATGTAGTTGAAACCCTATTTGTTGATGCGGTTGCCAATCGGGCAACTGATATCCATATAAACCTATTCTACGATGATGGACGCTCTCAAATTTCAGTGCGTGTGCGCGTTGATGGTCGATTAAAACCTTTCTATCACGCTGATATGAGTGTTGAAATGTTTCATCGATTAACTCAAGTGATCAAAATTTACGCTAATTTGGAGCCGAACATAACCCAACAGGGACAATGGGGAGTAATTAGGGATGCATTTGTAGAGTACCCTACCAAGCATGTCCCCGTTGAGTTACGTACCAATTTCCAGCCCATCGGTGACGGCCTGGAATCAATAGTAATAAGAATACAGGAGCGTAAGGGTCGCTTAGCAGCAGAATCAGGTGCAACGTTATTAGAACTTGTCATCGTGCTTGTATTAGGTGCAGTTGTGCTAGCAGCTATTTCAGGAATCTATCTGCAAACTGTTCGTGTACATGATCGCCAACAAGAAATAGTTGCCGTTGAGCAGGATCTGACCTCTATCAATCTGAGTGTTGAAGAAGCTCTAACAACGTTAGTTGGTAGGGGAATGGGACACTATAATCAAGATGAATTTAAGATTCCTACATTGCCTGCCAATGGAGCTATTCAAACCTCAGATGGAAATAAACCAATCCAGATGGGCATAGTAACCCCGTACAAAGTCAATGGTCACGATGCCATTGCCATCATGTATGAAATACGTAAGGCTGGAGATATCGAGCTGCCTAGATTAGTTCTAACTGAGCCAAGTACTGAGATGGGTATCGAGGGAGTTGCCAGAGTTGTTTCCCCCGATATAGCAATTTCACCTTCGCCTGGTGGTAAAGGCGACAAGGGTCCTCCAAAGGGCGGGACAACTGTTGGAATATTAAGTCAGTACAAAGTTGGCGACCTGCTGTTATTGATTGGCACCCCTGCTCTACGTGGTAGAGGTGCAGTAATTGGCCCATTACCAGTTGTCTCCCGTATTGTTCGTCTTACATCACAACCAAAGATCGTAACCACAGGCAGTCCCGCGCGTGAAGTAGTAGAGTTCCGCTATAACCTCTGTGAGTCTGGTAGCTGTGGTTCTCAATTACCACACATGACCAACACAACCACTACCAAGGCATTTTCAATGGGTAGCACTTTAATGTCCATAAACCTGACAAGCTTCTATGCAGTTGATGATGGTGGCCGCAAACGTATAATGCGCAATGTCGGCGGGAGCATTATCCCTGATAGCAGCCTTGGGCAACTGCAATTTCGCATGGAAGGTGGTGTTGACAGTGTAGTAGGAGAGGTTGATTCGTTCTCAATCAATTATCTACTTACAGATGGTCGAGAACTGCCTACTCCAGCAAACCCGCTTGTGGATTGGCTTGATCAAACAAACGGTGTAAGGCTGAAACTAACAAAATCAGTCTATATTCCCTCAACAAGAGAAACCATTAACCG
>JBFLVQ010000653.1:0-5332 GCA_040758525.1 Acidobacteriota bacterium | reverse complement strand
AATCTGCTCTTCCCGCCAATTCAAAATTTGACCCATCAACCATGCTACTCTAGGGACACAAAGCATACCCTGATCTTGTGCTAGTAATGCAATACGGGTACGACGCACAAGAAAATCTTCCACTCTGGTAGCCTGTTCTTGACGAACCGCATAGATCACTTCAGCCTCTATAAATGGTAGATGAGGCAATAAGTAAGCTTTGAGGATAGGTTTTGCTTCAACTATTGCTATCACTTCATGGCTATTTACGCCATAATCGGCAACCAGATGTTTTGCTACTTTCTCATCCAATCCTACCCTCATCGCCCGCGCACAAATCTGAGAAACCAACACTTCTAGTGAAGTATCAGCGTCCAACCCACTTAGATAGATCTTGTCGGTGCGAGAAGGATTGTTAGGAACCGCCTGACCAAGCGCCTTTAGGCGTGTAAGGATCAGATCAACCACCTCTCGCGCCATACGCCGATAGGTAGTCAATTTTCCTCCCGCAATTGAGATAAGTCCAGATCGACTCTGAAAAGTACGATGTTCACGGGAGATATCCTTAGTCGATTTACCACCCTCATCAATAAGCGGTCGCAACCCAGCATAAGTGCTAAGAATATCGTTGGCATTCAATCTAGCAGCAGGAAAGATACGATTGACGGCAGCAAGAATATAGTCAATGTCCTCCTCACTAGCACGCGGCACATCTATATCCCCCTGAAAATCGGTATCGGTTGTACCAATAATTGTCCCTTCATACCAAGGAATAAAGAAGAGGGAACGGCCGTCGCGGGCAGCAGACTCAAACAGTAATGCGGTTTCTGTAGGAATACGGTCACGTGCAATCACAATATGCACACCTTTAGCCGGTCTTACTTTACGTGTCGCATTGGGATCATCAACCTGACGTAGACCATCCATCCATACACCAGTGGCATTTAACACTACCTGCGCACGTATCTCAATCAGTTCTTCAGTAATTAGGTCGCGTGCACAGGCACCTTTTACCTGTCCTGTCTCCTTAATCAGTTCAACCACCTCCAAGTAGTTTGCACTGACTGCGCCATAACTTGCTGCCGATTTTAATACTTCCATCACTAAGCGGGCATCATTAGTTTGGCAGTCATAATAGATATAGCCTGAGATCAGCCCCTCTGTATCTAGTAAAGGGGCAAGTTGCTGTGCACGACTAATCCCTACACGCTTATGGAAACGTGTGTTCTGCAGCTTAGAGATAAAATCGTAGAGCCACAGGCCGGTAACCAATTGTAGTGCATAGGCCCAACGATAGACTGGGACAAGGAAGGCAAGTGAATGTACTAGGTGGGGTGCTAGTCGTTGTAATAAGGCGCGCTCTGCACAAGAGTCGTAAGTGACACGAAAATCTCCCTGAGCAAGATAGCGCAAGCCACCGTGAATTAATTTGGAAGAGCGGCTGGATGTACCTATTGCATAATCGCCCCGCTCTACTAATGCGACCTTGAGACCGCGCGCAGCAGCATCCTGAGCAACTCCCACACCAGTGATCCCTCCACCAATCACCAGCAAGTCAAAGTGCTGGTGCGCTAATCTGGTAATCGCTTCGCGCCGCTCATCTAATGCTACAGACCTCATGGCAGCAATTTTCCTGGATTAAGAATACCAGTCGGATCAAAGGTGCGTTTGAGCGCAGTAAGCCCTTCAGTACCCAAACGACCATGTTCATAACGTGCCCAACAGGCATGATCACGACCCACTCCATGATGGTGGCTGATAGTGGCGCCGCTGGCAACAATCGCCTCCGAGGCGGCTGTTTTGGCTGCTTGCCATTGTGCTATTTCGGCTCCTTGCGCTTGCCGTGCTAGGAAAGTGAAATAGAGCGATGCACCGTCTCGATAACTATGTGAGATATGGCAAAATACCAGTGGTTTAGCTTGCCAATGGAAACCTACAATGGCAGTGTGTAACGCTTCACGCACACGTTGGTAGACATTCATCAAATTACGCCAAGTCGTTGCTGTCTCCAGAGTGTCAATAAGCACAGCACGGTCAAGGAGAAGATCCCGTAGATAAGGCAATTCAAAGCGGTCTTTATACCAGAGCCGTCCAGCGCGTGCGCCCAAGTCAATACCATCATACTGGCGACAGATCTCAAGCGCAGCCTTTGACTCTTGATGTACACGCGATTCACTATCTTCAAAGCCTAGAATCATCAGACTAGAGTTATCCAAATAACCACGATTTTTCAACCAGAAGCGACCCACTTTTGTCAGCGCAGCCGTTAGTACTGAATCTGACTCGGCACGCATCTTCATAAATGCAGCGGTCTCAAACTCATCGGAAAGACGTACAGTAGCAGGTGTTAAATCTTCCTGTATGATACGTCGAATCGCTTGTGCACCAGCAGCAAAGTCTTTGAAGAGCACAACTCGGTAGAGACGTGTAGCAGGAAGTTTATGAATACGCATTTGAGCCTGTGTAATTACCCCATAAAGTCCTTCACTGCCAATTAGCAGATCTTTAATTGAAGGGCCTGCTGCCGAGGCAGGAGTATTTAGCGTAGAGAAGATCTCCGCTGGAGTAACGACGGTAACACTTGCACACATATCCTCGATCTTACCGTATTTAGTCGATTGCTGACCGGCTGAGCGTGTCGCTACCCAACCACCTAAAGTGGAAAATTCAAAAGATTGTGGATAATGGCCGAGTGTGTAGCCACGCTGTTGTAATTGCCGCTCAAGTTCTGGTCCACGTATACCTGCCTCAATGTTGGCAAGTAATGAGACTTCATCTATCTCTGCCAAACGGTTCAAACAACTAAGATCCAGGCTCACTGTCGCGATCTGATCTGCACGTTTGAGTGCTTCCACTCCACCTACTACACTTGTGCCCCCCCCAAAGGGAATGACGGCGATGCGCGCCTCAGCGGCCAGTTGCAATATTGCCAGCACCTGTGCTTCGTTCTCAGGATATAGAACCAGATCGGGAGCGCTTTCCAGTAGACCAAGTCGCACTCGTATTAGATCTAGATAGCTTTTACCGGCGGCATGGGTAACACGCGTTAATTGATCGGTATGTACAGCATTAGCGCCAAGTAGCTTGGCAAAACGTGTTACTAGGTTGGCAGTATCTATGTTAGGCAGCTTTATACTGTCAAGTTCGACTGGTAGCGATCGCTCCTCGCCACTCAGTCCTAACTTCTCATTAAGATAAGGCCAGAAATGGCGGCGGCGACTGAGATCGAAAGTCTTCTCAGCACTGCCCCATCCATACCATTTCATCTGGCATTTTTCCGGCATATACACTATTACTGCGCACCATTAGCAGGCGCCTACAAGACAAGCCTTTCCAGTTAATATCTATTCGATAATGGCTGTTTGCCAATAGGACAATATCTTTACACATAAAGCACATTTAATCAATTTGCTCAAGCGCACCAATAATTACCAGCAAGCTCACTTCTAATAACAGTCTATTCGTAGCGCAGTGCTATCATAGGATCGACTCGACTGGCTCTACGTGCGGGAATATAGCTTGCCAACAGCGCAACAATAACAAGAATCAGAGATACACCAATAAAAATAACTGGATCGCTAGTACTAACTCCATAGAGCAGACTTGTCATCAGACGCGTCAATGCTAGTGCAACCGCCAGACCAACGATTATACCGATTAACACGATAAACATGCCCTGCCCTACGATCAATCTTAGTATATCGTATTGCTGAGCGCCTAACGCTAGACGAATACCGATCTCTTGGGTACGTTCATTAACTGAATAGGAGATAACACCATATATTCCGATAGTAGAAAGAATCAGAGCAATCAGAGCAAGTGTTCCCAGTAGAAACGAATTGAATCGTTGTGCTGAGATCGAACGCGCAAGTCGCTGTTCCATAGTATTAATGTTATAGATCGGTTGATCTTTGTCGAGGGCTTGCACTGTGCTGCGTATATCTGCAATGGGGTTGCGTGCAACATTAGTACGTACCACTAAAGACATCCAAGAAGCAGGTAGCTGCAGGTAAGGAACATACATCTCTGGCGAGACATCATGATCCAATCGATCATGTTTAATATTTCCTACTACACCAATAACCTCACGATATATCTTCTTACCATAGAATTCTTCTTCCTCACTCATTCCAAGACTCAACTGTTTTCCTAGTGGATCTTGCCCTGGCCAGAAACGTTTCGCCATTGCCTCATTGATTATTACTGCAGGAACACCATCTTTGCTATCCTGTTCTGTGAAGTAACGACCATTTAATAATGGAATGTTCATAACACGAAAGTAGTCAGGGCTTATTTTACGTAGACCAGCGCTGAAAGAGCTTTCTGGATCGGTAACAGTGTCCTTAATTTCAAAAGAGCTACTGGTGCGCGAACCACTAAAAGGAAGATCATTGACTGCGCCAACAGACTGCACTCCATCGATCGCTTTGATACGTTCCAGCACTTGCTGAAAGAAAGCTGCTTGTTGTTCTGCTTGCACATATTTGATCTCAGGTAAGGAGAGTTGCATTGTGAAAACATTCTTAGCATCAAATCCTGGATCAACATTGTAGAGATTAATAAAGCTATTTATTAGTAGACTAGCAGCGATCAGTAGTACCAAGGCAAGCGCGACCTCGCCAATTACTAATAGACTGCGCAATCGTAGTTGGCGTACTCCTGTGCTGGCTCTTAGCGCACTCTCTTTGAGAGAGCTATTAGGATTGAGTCTAAGCGCATGTAGAGCCGGTGCGAGTCCAAAAGCAAGACCGGTAAAGATCGATATCAGCATGGTAAAGCCTAGTACTTTACCATCAATTTTTACTTGACTGATACGTGGTAGATCTCCTGGATTGGTGGCGGTAAGCAGATCTATTCCCCAAAGCGCAAATAATAGACCGAGACCTCCGCCTAACAGAGAAAGCAGTAAGCTTTCTGTTAAAAATTGGCGTATTAGACGTAAACGGCTAGCTCCTAATGCTGCGCGTATAGCAATCTCTCTTTGCCTAGAGGCCGCCCGCGCCAATAGTAGGTTGGCCACATTTGCACAGGCAATAAGTAGTACCAAGCCGACGGCAGCAAGCAGTACAAGTAATGCTGGTCGTGTCTTGCCAACAACTTCCTCAAGAAGTGGAACAAGATTGACACCACGATCTTTATTATTATCTGGGTACTCCTGGGCAAGACTACGTGCAATACTATCCATCTCCGCTTGCGCTACCTTTAACGAGATACCATCTTTAATCCGTCCTATCGCAAAAAGGTAATGTTTACCGCGATTCATTTTGCTTAGATCGGCGCCTAGCGGCACCCATAGCTCTGCCGAGCTGGGAAATCTGAAATTCGCCGGCATTATACCAATCACGGTATAACT
>JBFLVQ010000652.1:0-5418 GCA_040758525.1 Acidobacteriota bacterium | reverse complement strand
CGGCGACCTCTTCAACACTAATTTCGTTAGGCAATCATTTGCGTAATCGGCAACTATTAACAACCTGCGCAATCGGATTCTGTATCCTCTTCAGTCTGGTCGCTATGTTTACTTATCTAACTTTTTATCTTGCTGCTGCACCATTCTATTTAAGTACGGCAACACTTGGTTCATTATTCTTTGTTTATCCAATTGGCGCAGTAATCAATCCCATTTCTGGCAAATGGGTATCAAAATATGGTCATCGCAATGCGCTTGCGATAGCTATTCCAGTTAGTATTATTGGCGTACTGCTAACACTCAACCATAGTCTTGTCTTGATAATTACTGGTCTGGCAATCTCCTCAACAGCAGCTTTTATCTCGCAAACTACCGCAAGCAGTTATATTGGCCTGTCAGCTCAAGAGAATAGAGCTTTAGCAGTTGGATTATATGTGACCTGTTACTATTTTGGCGGCAGTGCGGGGGCAACAACCCCAGCACTCTTCTGGCAACTAGGAGGTTGGACAGCATGTGTCTTACTGGTTGCTGCAGTACAGATAATTATTCTTTTAATGGCAATTTTATGCTGGTCGAAAAAACATTTTTCGACTAATAAGCTTTCCAGAGAGTAGTTATTATATCAATCTTCGTCATGTTCCTCGCCATCAAAATGTAGTATTGTACTCTCATTATCGACAATCGTCTCTAAATGCACATCGCGGCCCCATAACTTATAGACATATTCCAGCACTTTGCGGGCATATTTGATGTCGAGTTCTACACCCTCATAACGGTGCTTCATATACAACTCACGATTACCTTCATAATCGTCATCAGTGACCTCTATGTAAGGAAAACCAAAGTTGGTCATATTGGCCACCACAGTATCTCGCACCTTCTCCCATTTCTTCTCTGTAACAGTCCATTCTTCATCATCAACTAGTTCAAAGACAAATAGATCCATCTCTTCACAGAGTTCTTCTGTAAGATAATTACGCAAGAAAGAGATATCATTATCAAGTTCACGCACTTCAAAGATCTTGGCACGCCCCTCACCGCCCTTACGGCCATAGACACGTTGCTCTTCCTCACTAGGGTTGTCCCAACGCTTCTCGATATCCTCAAAGATCTTATAGCCTAGATAGTAGGGATTAAGCTGGTTGCGGTGTGGCGAGACCACAGAAGAGTGAAGTTCAGCAAACTCAAGATGATCTTTAACATCTAGATCCAGCTCTCGCATAATGCGTGAATGCCAATACGAAGCCCATCCTTCATTCATTATCTTGGTCTGCATTTGTGGTACGAAATAGAGCATCTCCTGATGAATCATTGCCATTATGTCACGCTGCCAAGACTCTAGGATAGGCGAGTTCTTCATAATGAAATAGACAAGATCTTTCTCAGGTAATAATGGATTTAGCTCACGTTGTTTCTCTTTCTTGCCTTTCTCTTTATCCTTATCTTCTTCAAGCTTCTTAAAGCGCTCTTCCAGGCGGAAGATATCATCATAAGGACCTTCGTAGTTAGACTGCTTCTGGTTCTTTTTTGCTGGCGACTGCTCACGCTCTCGCTTGATGAAAAAATTGGGATCGATATGTTCCTCAATGGAGAGGACCGAATCCAGAAACTCTTCTACTACCTTACGGCCATATTTGAACTCATAATCTGAGATGCGCTGTGCATGTGTAGAGACCTCATCAACCATACGCCGATTCGTCTTTGAGAAATAGACATTGTTCTTGAAAAAATCGACGTGGCCAAGCACATGCGCCATAACCAATTTGTTTTGCAATGGCGAATTGGTCTCAAGCAAAAAGCCATAAGAGGGATTGGTATTGATGACAACCTCGTAGATCTTTGAGAGACCAAAATCATACATGGTCTTCATACGATGATAGGCTTTGCCAAAGGTCCAGTGTGAGTATCGTCCAGGCAACGCATAAGAGCCAACCTCATACATCACTGTCGCTGGTACAATCTCGAATCGTGTTGGGAAAGGATCGAGGCCATGCCGGATTGCTATCTCCCAAATCTGTTCTAACGCCTTCTCCAGATCTTTGATCTCTTTGTCTACCATAATTGCCTCGCTATGCTCTATCTCCGCGTTTACCAAAGAACTCTTTAAGGGCGGGATAAACATCCTCTTTATCGTCTATACGCACACCCACGAAGCGCTCTTTATTTTTAAGATGATCTTTAAAGATGGAGAGCAATGCACCACTAGAACGACGATAGCTGGATGCGCCCTCCTCACCAATTTCACCATAACCGAAAAGATTACAAGTGGAGATCAATTCATCAGCAAGTCGCACAGCTTCATCATTATCAGAATAGTAGTTGTCACCATCAGAAAAGTGGAATGGATAGACATTCCAGTCACGAGGAGGAAAGCGCTCTATGATGATCTCAAGAGCAAGTTTATAGGCAGAGCTGACTACCGTACCACCTGATTCACCTTGCGTGAAGAACTGCTCCTCAGATACTTCCTTAGCCTCTGTATGGTGACTAATAAAGACGATCTTTACATTATCGTACTTAGTCTTGAGAAAGCGTACCATCCAAAAGTAGAAACTGCGTGCAATATACTTTTTGAACTCGCCCATTGATCCAGAAACATCCATCATGGCAATCACAACAGCATTCGACTCATATTTGACATCTTCTTCCCAAGTCTTAAAGCGTAGGTCCTCTTTTTTAAAGTCACCAATCTTGGCGCGCCCCTGCTCTTTAGCATTGCGCCGTATATTCTCAAGAATGGTACGTCGCTTGTCTAAGTTCGACATAATGCCACTACGACGGATCTCTGTGAACTTAGTAACCTTAGATTTAACAGCCTGTTTAGCCTTCTCCTGCAAGTAGGGTAGATGTAGATCCTCAAAGATCAGCGCAGCAATCTCGTCAATGTTGACCTCTGCCTCATAGTAGTCCTGGCCTGGTGAAGAACCTGCCGGTCCTTGGCCGCTGCCTTGACCCTGCCCTTGGCTTTCGCGTGCAATCACATCACCGACCTTAGTATTGCCATTACCTTGACCAACCTGCTTGCGCTTGCGGTAGTCAAATCGAAACTTGTATTCATCAAGCGAGCGTATAGGCACCTTCACAGTCTTCTTGCCATCTGAGAGGATGATCGATTCGTTAGAGACGATCGAGCCAAGGTTCTTCTTGATTGCCTCACGTACGCGTTCCTTATGCCGCTCTTGGTCAATAATACCTTTGCGCTGTAGACTCCAATCGTTGCGCTGTATAGTCATAGCCTACCTCTCGATCTGCCATACTTGCCCCCCTACAGTGGCGGGACTAGACATAGCACAAAAATCCAGGATGAAAGCACAGGTCTCTTCAGGTCGCTCTTCTTGGGGCAAGTGACCACAATTGGGAATAACAATAAACTGCGAATTTGGCATCGCCAAGTGTAGTTCTGCACCCCATTCCACTGGCAATGCCCAATCATACTCACCCCAGATAATCAGGGTGGGTACAGCAATAGCGGAAAGCTCCTGTTCTAGCCAACTCGCCTCCCATTGACGCATTGTCGTGATTGCGGCTGCCTGACAGGAGGCGGCACGCAATGGACGATGATAGGCATGATAGCGCTCTTCTGTAACCACCGTCTTATCATGATACATATTGCTAAGATAATGGCGTACTAGTCGTGGCGAGCCAAACAACAATGGACCAAAGACTTCGGCAACTCCACGTGTGCGCATCATACGCACATAGATGGGCCGCCGCCCCAGCGCACCATTGTTGTGTACAGCATCAACAAGCACCAATTGTTTGACACGATCAGGATTTCTTAATGCACAAGCCATTGAGACCGCGCCACCATAGGAATTGCCGATAAAGGTGGCTTGCTCTACACCCAAGCTATCCAACAATCCTATGATTAGCTTTGCCTGATCAGTAATATCATAGCGCTGATCGGCAGGCTTTTCGGAAAAGCCAAACCCTTTCAGGTCAGGCGCAATTACTCGATAGCCAGCCGTGGCTAGCGGCAGCATACAGTCTTTCCAGGTATAGTTCGAAGAACAGAAGCCATGTAATAAGACCATTGTCTCGGCAGTTGCCCGCCGCTTTGGATCATCGATCTTCTCTTGATAGTGTATGCGTACCCCATCAACAACACGAAAATTGCTTGCCATTGCGTGATGCAATATATGAGTGTGATCGAGCCAGCGAATATCACGCGGGCGGCGAAAACGCTTTGCCGCCAGACCTACAACTGCCAATCCAGAAGCAGCAGCAAGAAGATTTGACCATTGTAACCAAGCGCGCCGCAAGCGCTTCTTTCCATTATTATTTTGGCTCTCCTTCATCGCTCTCCTTAACGCGTCTATGGCAGACAATCAACACTTTTCACGCCATAAGCAGGTTAAATAAGTAAGGCCCGCAGAAGCTGCTTTAAGCAGACAGTGCGGGCCACTTTGGTTGAATCTTCCGGGCGCTACTCGTTAATTTGGGCTTAACCCGCAACTGCCTTAACGCGAGAGCAGCGTACCCACATAACTCAACAACTCATTGGCGCACACGGTACAATAGCCGTGCTCGCTCACCAATCGATCGATCACCTCGTTGATACGCCGTAGCTGGTCGGCATCTGGTGTCTTGGCTGAAGTAGTAATCTTCACCACATCCTTGAGATCAGCAAAGATCTTCTTCTCGATTGCTTCTTTAAGACGTTCATGGGAATTGTATTCGAAGGCTTTCCCTTTACGTGCATAAGAGGAGATACGGATCAGGATCTCCTGACGGAAAGTATTCTTAGCATTTTCGGAAATACCGATCTGTTCTTCGATCGAGCGCATCAGTTTCTCATCTGGTTCAAGCTCTTCTTCTGTGATCGGATCCTTGATCTTCTCCTTATTGCAGTAGGCTTCTACATTGTCTAGATAATTGTTGCAGAGCGATTTTGCCATCTCTTCAAAGGAATAGACAAAAGCACGCTGGACCTCGATCTTGGCTAACTCGTCATACTCTTTACGTGATACGGCAATTAAGTTGAGATAACGCTCACGCTCTTCACTACTGATACCGGTGTGTTGTTCGAAACCATCTTTGATGGCACGTAATGCATCGATGGGATTGATACAAGTAACGCCATCACGTACTAGTGCGCCGGAGAGACGATTGATAATATAGCGGGGACTGATACCATTCATGCCCTCACGCTCGGCATCCTCTCTCAATTCGCGCACGTCCTTAGATTTGAAACCATCCACATCCTCGCCATCATAAAGTTTCATCTTCTTAACAATATCAACATTGGCACGCTTAGGCGGCTCTAGGCGAGTCATAACAGCAAACATTGCAGCAACCCTAAGTGTGTTAGGCGCCATATGAATACTCTTAAGGACTTCTGATTGGTCGAGCAGCTTTTTGTAGATACGCTCTTCTTCAGAGACCTTAAGATTGTACGGCACCTTAATCATTATGATA
>JBFLVQ010000651.1:0-5428 GCA_040758525.1 Acidobacteriota bacterium | reverse complement strand
TAGCAGACCATCATCGCATCCCCTTCCGCGGCGACTTTTCCATAGCGCTGACTAACCACAACTAAATCCATTAGGAAACGGTCTGTTTCGATCTTTGATACTTTGGCAGCAACGGAAACCTTATCAGGATAGGTGAGTGGTATTTTATAGCGACACTGTGTAGAAGCAAGTATCACCCCTACACCTGTCTGCTGCATGTATTCCCAGACACCAATCTTCTCACAATAGGCGATTCGTACGCTCTCAAAATAACGGAAATAGACAGTATTGTTAACATGTTGGAGTGCATCCATTTCGCCCCAGGCAACAGGTGCTTCAATAACAATAGGGTAGTTCTTCAATAGATCTTGCATCAGTTAATCCCACCTAAGAAAAATGCGTACGGAAGTGATTTATCATTTTGCTGGTACTAGTGTCAACACAACCAACAAGATAATAAGCATCCAGTGATGGTTGAAGATGCTGCACATCACTACTCGTAGCGCAATGCTTCAACAGGATCTAGGCGGGAAGCGCGTAAGGATGGTACCATTCCACTTACTAATCCAACCAGGATCAGAATACCAGTCGAGATCAATAGTGTTGTGAGGGAAATATCTAGTTGTAAATCTCCACGACCAGAAGTGTCTTCGTAGAGTGGTCCTAATAATGGCAGCTTGCCAATTGCACGGGTAAGCGCATAAGAGAGTCCCATTCCTAAGGTGCCACCAGAAAGCGTTAATACTAATGCCTCACAAAGGAATTGAGTACGTATATGGCTACGCTTGGCACCCAGGGCGCGCCGTAAACCGATCTCACGAGTGCGCTCTCTCACTGAGACAAGCATTATATTCATCACTCCCACACCACCAATACCAAGTGTAAGAGTGCCAATAAAGACTAGTAGCACCTGTAGTCCTATAGTAATGCCATCAATAATAGGGCGTATGTCTTCGCGGCCACGCATTGAGAGTGCGCGTTTATCGCCAGGAAGAAAGCGCTGTCGGCGTGCGACAATCTCTCGCACCTGCTGGATCGCTCTCTGTTCTAAACTAGGGCTAACCGAAGAGAAGACCAGTACATTAGCATAACGGGTATCCCAAATATCGCCCGCGGCTGAATAAGGAATAAAGGCAGATTCATCATCACTAGTGAAGTAATTGCTCAGTTGCAGCTTATTATCCATTGTGCCGATCACAGTAAAGCGTGTGCCATTGATAAGAACTATCTCGCCAACACCAGAATGACCACCAAAGAGCTGTTTATGCAATTTACCGCCTAGTACTACTACACGTCTGCGTTCAAGAGAATCTTCGGCACTAATCCAGCGACCATTTGAAGGCACTTCGTTACGTATCTCACCATATTCTGGATAGACCCCGCGAATTGCTGTATTGGACAATCGCTCGCCATAGGTAATGGAGAGCCAACGTACTGTTTCCAGACTCACATTTCTGATCAGCGTACCTTCTTCAAGAATATTTTCTAGATCCTCTTTCTCCAATCTAATACGTTTACCGGCACGTTCACCACCTACTTGCTGACTAGTCTGTCCTGGCCAGCAAACCACTGCACTCTTGCCAAAAGCCTCGAAACAGGTGACCAACACAGAACGGAAACCATTCCCATAGGCCATTAGAATTGTGACCGCAGCAATTCCCCACATAATTCCTAACATAGTAAGGAGACTGCGTAGTGGGTTGCGATTTAGCGCGAGTAGTGCCTGTAGGATGATCTCTCTTAACATTGGTCTTCCTTCCTAACGAAATTCAACTTCCTGGCTCATAACGTAATGCTTCAATAGGATCGATCGTAGCAGCGCGACGAGCAGGATAGATAGCAGCTAGAATCGCCACCAAGCCGAGTAGAGCAAAGGCTAGCAGTGATGTCTCCCAAGTAGGTAATAATCCAGCAAAGAATGGTGGCATAGGCAACAGATTAACTAGTGCACAAAGACCAAAAGCCATTCCCATTCCCAGTCCACCACTAAGAAACACAATGATAAAAGTCTGTATCAGATACTGCCAAAGGATTGAGCGCGAAGTAGCGCCAATCGCTCTACGCACCCCTATTTCGCGTGTCTGCTCACGCACTGCTACCAACATTACATTCATCACCCCAATCCCACCCACAAAGAGCGTGACAAAGCCCACCGCACCAAGAAAATATTTCATACCATCAGTCATTTGCCGGAAGGCTTTGGCGTTCTCAACAGTATCCCAGATTGGCACTGCCTCTTCGTCACGTGGATCGAAATTATGTATACGCGCTAGCGCAGTACGCACCTGTTGTTTGCAGGTCTCATGTAGTTGCAGCGATTTCGGCGTTACTAAGAAACGATCGATAACACGCCGCGCTGATGGCGGCCTCTCTGGAAAGTCATCTACGATGCGACGGAAAGGAATGAAGATCTTATTGACATCCTGGCCATCATAACTAGAATCTTGCTCCTTAGGACGCATTAAGCCAATCACTTGATAGGGAATATCATCAAGATAGATGGTCTCACCAAGCGCTGAGCGAGCACCAAAGAGTTGCTTCTTCAATTCACTACCAAGAAAGGCGACCCGACGCGATTGCTCCTCATCTTCATAATTGCAGAAACGCCCTTCTGCTACTTGTATACTACGTATCTCTGCAAATTCAGGAAGCGAGCCATCAACCAATACCGAGGCGCTATTAAATTGGCTACGCGCGGTTAAACCACGACCCTGCTCTGGTAACACACATTCACAAGCAGGTGCTTGCTCACGTATGGAAATATGATCGGTATCCTTCCAACGTAAGCTGCGACCAGCACGCACCCCACCTGCTTGCATACTAGTACGTCCATTAAAGACAATCATAAGATCTTTTCCTAGGGTCTCCATCTGCTGCTTCTGTCCAACCCGCAAACCCTCACCGGCTGCCACCATTAGAGTGATTGAGACAATCCCCCAAATGATGCCGAACATTGTCAGTGCAGTACGTACCTTGTGTGCCCACAATGTGTATAGAATATCGAAGAATAGATCGCTTAATCTCATCGCTTATGTTACTGCAGAATCACTTTCTGGCCTTCTTTAAGCCCTTCTATCAATTCTGTCTTAACGCCATTGGAGATACCCACTTTAACAGGGATCTTATTCTTGCCAGTAGGTGTATTAATATCGGGAATCTCTACAGAGGCATTACGTTCCTTATCATAGATTATCGCGGTTTCAGGAATAAGCAGGACATCCTGCTTCTCCTCTAGTATTATTTCCGCATTGGCGCTCATATTGGCGCGTAACTCACCAGTAGAATTCTGTATAGAAACACGTACCTCAAATGAGGTGACATTATCTTTCTCTACACCTAATGGCGAGATCTTGGTAATCGTGCCCTGGAACTTCTTATCCTTATATGACTCCAAGACAATGCGCGCTGGTTGATTAATGTAGATCTTGCCGATATCTGCCTCATCTACCTTACCCAACACATACATATTGCCGGTATCACCTAATGTCATTACTAGAGTGGCCTGTGAACCTAGTACAAGAATCGAACTAACGGCATCACCCACTTCTACATCACGGGAGAGCACGATGCCATCGATCGGACTGACAATAGTGGAATTACGTAGGTCTTCATTGGTGCGGTCTAGTGCTGCCTGAGCCTGTGCAACCTGTGCTTCGGCGCGGGTAATTTCGGCGCGACTGACCGATATATTACGCAAAACTGTCATCTGTTTATTGAGTGCCATCTGATAGTTCTTCTCCGACTCCTCAACAACAGACTTGGAAATCAGTTTCTCATTAAAAAGAGCCTGTGCTCGCTCCATACTAGACTTTAGGAAAGGCAGATCTGGCCCTTCAGCCTCCACCTTGTTGCGCTCAAAGGCGGCTTGTGATGCCTGTAATGAAGCCTGTGCTGCTTGTAAGGCAGCTTGTGCCTCGCGTTGGCGAGCAGTCAATTCTTCTTTATCTAAATCGGCAAGAATCTGACCCTGTTTGACCTGATCGCCATAGTCAACAAAGAGCTTTTTCACAATACCGCTCGCCTTAGACTTGACATCAACCTTATTGAGCGGCTCGATTTTGCCAGTAGCAACTACTGAACGTGCTAGTGGACCACGTTCAATGGTGGCAAGTTTGGCAGGATCTATATCTTTCTTAGGACGTAGTGCGGCAGCAATTCCGAAGAATGCCGTTGCTACTAAGCCCAACCCAATAACTATTAAGACAACTAGACGGATTCGCTTCCAGCCAGCGCGTTTAGCCATCCTTTGCTCCTTAAAATTTACTTATTTGCGTTCTCATACTACGAAACCACCCGCCCAAATTGTTCCATAGATAATGTCGGTGGTTATTAACTTAAGCATCTACACGATATTTTATAAATGTTACTTTAACCTGGGCAGACTGCCCAGGAAATAGTATGTGCAGATAGTGACATGAAGGTTGCAAAAAATTTTTTCTAATTTCCCGGCGGTTAGGTGATAATTAAGATCTCTTGTGTGGCAACATACCCTTTTGTAGCAATGCTGACAAAACTCGTCCCCGCGAACTGTCCGAAGCGATTGTCTTAGCAACATCTAGCACTGCCGCAGCAACTGTCTCATCCGCCGTAGCCACCTCTGTTGCTTTGATCAACACGCGCTCTTTTGAACCATCTGAAGCAATCTCCTGGGCAGTTCGTATCGTATTCACCAGACTATCCCTACTAAGGTTGCTCTGTTGTAGCAATGAGACCAAAACACGCTCTTTTGAGCCATCCGAGGCAATAGATTCAACAGTCTGCAAAATATGCCCAACTATTACATCGTCATTACTATTTTGCCCAATTGTTCTTATCAGCACTCGCTCCTTTGAACCATCAGAGGCGATCTTGGCGGTAGATTTGATGGCTCGTTTAAGATTATCTTTTGATAACTTTACTTGACCTATTAGTTCGACCAATATTCGTTCACGTTCGCCATCTGATGCAATTGTATCGATGGTAGAGAAGAGTTCTCCTGTCACTGCCTCATTGTTGAGGAAGAGACTCATATGCTCTATCAGTAGTCGCCCCTTCTCGCCATCCGAAGCAATATCGCGCCCAATCTGTCGTAGTACGCGCTGTAGCAAAGTATTATCTAGATTCCCAACAGCAAACAGTTCACGGAAATATATACCCTTTGCGCCATCACTTGTGATCAGCGAGATCTCAGCAAGTACCCCTTCGGCGCCCTTTTGCTTATGTATACGAGCCACGCGTGCACTTGCGCCAATGGCAGAGTCACGAATTAACTGCGGTAGTATGCGCGCCAACCATTGCTGTGCTTCTTGATCGAATACCTTCTTCTCACCATTAAGATAGTATATTCGTTGTAGTTGTCCATTATTAGCAGGCGTCACTTCCAACATTCGTGTCAATGAGCCGCGCTTATCTTTAATGTAGAGAAGGCCATCACTAGCGATACTCTTAATATCTGCGTCATCATCAGTAA
>JBFLVQ010000650.1:0-5434 GCA_040758525.1 Acidobacteriota bacterium | reverse complement strand
GCAATTTCTGCAAAACAAAAAGAATTTGGAAGATCGGTGTATAACTTAAATCTCTAGTTGGTTGTAGGCGTTCTACTAAAAGTAGAAATGGATAATCTTGATGCTCAAGTGCTGCCAACACAGTCTGTCGGATCTGTTTAAGAAATAACTTGAAAGTAGTAGCGCTGGTTAAAGTTGCCCTAATAACTACAGGATTAACAAAGTGTCCTACTACATGCCAAAACTCTGCCTGGCTTCTCCCAAATGTAGATGTGCCTATCAATATGTCCTGTTGATTGGTGTAGCGATAGAGTAGTACCTGGAAAGCTGCTAACAGAACCATATAAAGGGTTGCTTCTGCATTTACCGACAGTAGCTTAAGTCGTCTCGTCAATTCTTTATCGAGTTGCAAAGTCATAGTCGCGCCAGTATAGGTTTGTATAGCTGGCCTGGGCCGATCAGATGGTAGCTTCAATACTGGTAGATCACCGGCAAGCTGACTACGCCAATACTCCCATTGACGTTCTGCCCAGGGTTGACCAAGCATCTCTCTTTGCCAGTGGACATAGTCTATATATTGTCGATTAAGATCAGGCAGTAATAGTGATCGACCTTCCTTTTCAGCAGGATACAATTTGCCAAACTCATCCAACAATAACACTAAAGATGCTCCATCACAGGCAATGTGATGTATGGTCACAAGTAGAACATGTTGATGTTTAGACTGAGTAAATAGACTTACACGTAGCAATGGTCCATTTTGTAAATCAAAAGGTCGTCGATAATACTTCACTACTTGATTATGCAATTCTTCAACTGTTAAACCAGCAACAGGGATCTCTTCAAAATCTATTTCTCTATGCCCATGAACTTGTTGCATAGGCTCGTCATTAATGATCGTATAAGTGGTACGTAAGGAAGGATGACGATCAACCAATCTTTGAAATGTATGTCGTAATGCTACAACATCAACTTCTGAACATATGTATGCAGCAAAAGCTACATTATAAGCAGTGCTATGAGGCGCGAGTTGATGCACTAGCCAGAGCGAGCGCTGATTGTAAGAGAGTGGAAAGGAAGCCATGGGTTTGCCATTACGTAGCATTGCCAAGATCTCATCCTTATGTTCAGCAAGTGAACTACGTAGTAGCGGTGTTAGCACACCTTTGGGAGCACGAATAACAATCTGATCTGCTTCAACCCACAATTGCACACCATGTAGAACAAGATCTGCCAATAACTCGGTTACCTTCATATCTTCAAAATCTCCCAATTACCATTAGTACTCACTTCTGTCACAGGTTGTTGTTTTAATTGAGGGTTTTCTTTATCTACAAGATGATCAAGTAACAAAGTAGTAAGAGTCTTAATACTTTCACCACGCAGAAAATGGGACATTGGCAGAGCCGTTTTTAATGACAACTCCATACGATTTTTTAGTTCAAAAGCCATCAAGGAATCTATTCCAAATGTGCTAAGTGGTTGTTCCATTGTTAATTTTGTTGTAGGAATACCAATTACTACGCTCACCTGTTGGCAGATAAACTCTTCTAAGCGCAATTGTCGTTCGATTGGATCAGTAGCAAGCAATATCTCGCGCGAAAGTAGATCTTGAACAACTCTCTCTTTAGATTTATGTGAATCACTCTCTGCTAATAGTTCAGAGAGTAATAATGACTTACTAAGGGCAGGGAAGAACTGTCGCCATTGATCTATCTCTATTGGTATAACACCAACCTGAGTCAAGGGCTGATGTACTAGTTTTGCTAATATGTTAAGACCTTGCTGCGAAGTTAACATGGCCATATTTAGCGGTAGGGATTGTTCAACTTCGCTAGTGCGATATCGTGTTGCCATGCCGGTTTCACCCCAAGCTCCCCAATTAATACTTAAAGCTGGGTAACCGGCTGATTTTCGATGATGTGCTAATGCATCTAAGAATGCATTACCAGCCGCATAACTCCCTAGTAATGGTGAACTGAGCAGAGCTGACATAGAAGAGAAGAGAATAAAGAAATCGAGAGGTTCATTTGAAAGAAGGCTATGCAGCAACCAACTACCGATAACTTTGGCGCGTAGTATTGCAATCAATTCAGCAGCATCTGTCTCCACTAATGGCTTGTTAAGGATTACTCCAGCAGCATGTACTACTCCTCTTATAGGAGGCCATCCTTCACGATGGTATGTTTGCAAAAATGATCTTAATTGTGATTCATCTGCTACATCGACAGATGCTAAATGTATACTTGCTCCCATTGCCTCTAATTCACGAATAGTTTTGATCTGTTGAGCCAATACAGTCCCTGGCACCACTGTGTCCCATTCGATGCGAGCAGGTGGGATAGTGCGGCCAAGCAATATTAAGCGTCGTGCGCCTTGTGCTACCATCCAACGTGCAATTGTTAAACCAAGCGCGCCCAATCCTCCGGTAATAAGATAGCTACCATTAATGTGCCATTGAATTGTGGTTGTCTGATCAGGCAATTTAGGCTTATGTACTAGACGAGCAACATATCGTTGCTTTCCACGTATGGCTAAATTATCTTCACCATCCGAATTCACTATCTCTGCTAACAACATTGCTGCTGATTCCGCAATGGAAGAAGTGGGATCAAGATCGATTAATCCTCCCCACTGATTGCTATGCTCCTGAGCAATAGTACGACCCAATCCCCATATTGTAGATTGTGCAACTGCGATAGGTTTGGACTGCTCATCAATAGGTTGAGCTCCTTCAGTAACCAGCCATAACCGCAGTGACTGATGTTTACTTAAATTAGTGAGTTCTTGTAGTAGATGTAGAACACTAACAGATCCCGACTGTTGTGCCGTCATTAATGAGGATGCTGTGATCTCTTGAGAAGTAGGCGCATCTAGGTTCCAAAGATGTACTATATAGCGCAGGTTCATATTATCTAAATTCACTGATTGGTTAAAAAGCTGCCTAAGATCGGCAGGTTTATCAGGACATATACGATATTTCCCCTCATTGATAGATTCAAAGGTATTACCTTGAAATATCAATAGACATTTTTCTCCTTGTGCTATTAACTGATTTGCTAATGCTTCTCCAATACCTTTACGATCTGCAAAAATAAGCCAGAGCCGAGACGATGGATCTTCCCAATAATCTATCGTTAATAACTTCTTTGCATGTGGCTGTGGCTTCCAGTTAAGTTCATAAAGCCAGCTATCAATATTTTGTTGATCAGTAGAATTGGTATCTAATAACTCATTCTCTATCCAGTAGCGTGTATACTGCCAAGGATAGGATGGCAATGAGACAAAGCGACTATGTTGATGATATAGACTATGCCAATCGACAGGGTAACCGAAGGTATAGAGTGTACCCAAAGAGTCAAACATTATTGCACTATCTTCTTTATCGCGACGCAAAGAGGAGAGCACTAGAGCTTCATGTTCCCTATTACTGAGACACTCAGAAATGGGCTTGACAAGGACAGGGTGAGGGCCTATTTCCAGATAGATATCATAGCCATTAGCAATTAACCTATCCATTGCTTCAGCAAAGCGAACGGTATCAGTTAAATTACGTCCCCAGTAATGTGCATCAAAACTCTCTCCATTGCTGATCAATCCGGTAACAGTGGAACAGATCGTAATAGCGGCTGTTTGTGGAGTAATTCCTAAGAGGGCTTCTTCAAACTCAGCACGTAAAGGTATCATCTGTGGACTATGGAAGGCATAATTTACACCTAATGAACGATTGGATATACCACCCTGTTTAAGAAATTGTAGAACTTTTGTCAGTGCAACAGATTCACCAGATAGAACTATCGAAGTCGGACTATTTATTGCGGCAATCGATAAACGATTTTCATAACCTACCAATGCATGGCTAGCTGCTGTGGGTGTAAGTTCAACTGCTGCCATTGAGCCTTTTCCAGAGACTCTCTGCATTAATCGACCACGATGATAAACAATCTTTATAGCATCAGCGAGACTTAGCACACCTGCGACATAAGTTGCTGCTATCTCACCTAGACTATGACCTACTACAGCATCGGGAGTAACTCCCCAAGAGCGCCAAAGTGCTGTCAGTGCAACTTGCAGAGCAAAGATTACTGGCTGAGCAATAGCAGTCTCCTGTAGATCTAGAATATTCTGCTCTGCCTCCAGTACTGTTAATATAGACCAGTCGGTATAATGGCGAAGCGCTGCATCACACTCTTCAATGGTGCGACGAAATACGGGCTGCTGTCTCAACAATTCTCGCCCCATACCAATCCATTGAGAGCCTTGGCCGGAAAATACAAAGACCAGACCATTATGCCTGTTTGGTAACTTACTGCTAGAATAATAACCAACCTGATCTTCTCCTTTTAAAAATCTCTCCAGATGTTCAACTAGCTCTTTACGCGAATGGACAACAAGAGCTAAACGGTGTTCATGATGAGTACGTCGTAAGCTGGCGCTATAACATATATCTGATAATGGTGCCTTTATCTCTTCATTTGATAGTCGTTCCAAGTAAGTCTCTGCCAAATTTCGCAAAGCTGTCTGACTACGCGCTGATAATGGCAGCAATTCTCTACGATTCTCTATTGTGTGTTGAACTTGTTGAGATGAACTAATAGGAGCTTCTGCTAGAACTACGTGGGCATTGACACCACCAAAACCAAAAGAACTGACCCCAGCAAAACGTTGCTGATTTTCTGCTGGCCAAGCGATAAGTTCTGTAGGAATAATAAAAGACGTATTCTTTAGTGAAATATGTGGATTAAGCTGCTGAAAATGTAGATTAGGCGGAATGGCTGAGTACCTTAATGCCAGTACAACCTTAATCAATCCAGCAATACCAGCCGCCGCTTCTAGATGTCCTATGTTAGATTTCACTGCCCCTAGTGCACAAAGTTGTCTTTCTTTACTAGATTGATCTAAAGCTATGGTTAAAGCCTCAATTTCAATAGGGTCACCTAAAGCAGTACCTGTACCATGAGTCTCTATGTAACTTATTTGAGAAGGTAAGCAAGTTGCCATATTGAGAGCCTGTTTAATAACAGCTTGCTGAGAGAGTCCATTGGGAACAGTGAGTCCAGTACTACGTCCATCCTGATTGATTGCCGAACCACGAATCAGCGCTAAAATACTGTCATTATCTGCAATTGCATCTGAAAGACGTTTAAGAATTATCACACCACAACCTTCTCCACGTACAAAACCATCTGCACGAGCATCAAATGGTTTACAGCGACCATCTGCAGCCATTACACCCCACTTAGAGGTAGAGATAGTCCAATATGGTGTGATCAACAGATTCACGCCTCCTACCAAAGCAATATTGCATTCCTTGGTTCGTAAACTTTGACAGGCTAGATGCACTGCTACTAATGATGATGAGCAGGCAGTATCTACAGCAAGACTTGGACCTTTAAGATCAAAAAAGTAGGATAAACGATTAGCAGCAATACTAAGAGCATTACCAGAGCTAGTA
>JBFLVQ010000649.1:0-5446 GCA_040758525.1 Acidobacteriota bacterium | reverse complement strand
CTAACTCCGGAACAGAAACAGCAAATCAATCTGTTTCCGCGTCGTGTCTTGCCAAAATGGAATTACACTATCAAACCGAAGAAGTGATTCAGCATAATGTTCATTTTATTTTTGTACAAAGCCTTAGTGAGTTGATGGATTATAGCTTGGTATTGTTTGATCAAGTGAGTGAGAGGTACAGGTTGCATGACTTGGTGAGATTGTTTGCTGATGTGAAGTTGGGGAATGATGAAAGGTATGAGACGCAGGGTAGGCATAGTTGGCATTATTGTGGTGTGTTGAAGGCGGCTGATGATCTTTACATGACGGGTAACGACAATGTGCTAGCTGGTCTCAAGCTATTTGATACTGAGAGGGTGAATATTGAAGCTGGGCAACAGTGGGCCGCGGGGAATGCTGAGAAGAATGAGCGAGCGGCGGGGTTGTGTAATGATTATCCTGGTGTTGGCAGATATATGCTTGCCATCCGGCAACACCCACTTGAGCAAATTGACTGGTTACAAGCAGCATTGGCAGCAGCAAGGAAATTGGGAAGGCAGGATGCGGAATGGGTGCATCTTGGTAACTTGGGTATTGCCTATAAGAATCTAGGTGAATATCGTAAAGCCATTGAGTATTATGAGCAACAACTCACCATTACCCATGAGATTGGTGACCGTAGCGGTGAAGGTAATGCATTGGGTAATTTGGGCAATGCCTACTGGTCTCTAGGTAAATATCGTAAAGCCATTGAGTATCACGAACAAGCACTCACTGTTAAGCGTGAGATAGGTGACCGTAGTAGTGAAGGTAAAGTATTGACCAACTTGGGCAATGCCTATGCCGACTTAGGCGATACTCACAAGGCCATTAGTTATCATGAGCAAGCATTGGTTATTCGTCGTGAGACTGGCGATAGAAAGGGGGAAGGGATTGATCTGGGTAACCTTGGTAATCGATATTCAGAGTTAGGTGAGCCACAAAAGGCCATCGACTATTACCAGCAAGCATTAGCTATTAAGCGTGAAATTGGCGACGTTTCTGAACAAGGTTATACCCTCTACAACCTCGCCCTCGCCCTAGACACCCTTGGCCAACGCTCTCAAGCCATCGCCTGTGCTGAAGAATCGCTTAAGATCCGTGAACAAATCGAAAGCCCCAAAGTTGAAAAAACCCGCGCTCTCCTCGCTCACCTTCGATCTCAGCAATAACCGGCCCGATCTCTAACCCGATCTCCACTTCCCTACCCTTCCCTACCCTGCCCCGCTGATCTGATCTCCCGATCTTCGATCTGATGGCCCGATCTCCTTCCCCTTCGATCTCCTCTGCGATCTACCCTACCCCACTGTCTACCCTACCCTACACCCTACGATCTACCTGTTTCCTTCATAATCTCCTCAAACAACCCATTATCATATGGCAACCCCTCATTACCACACCTTTCCTTTACCATCTCACCAAACTCTGCCCATGTTGTGTAACCCTTTACCCTACTATCATTATCCTTCATATCCTTGATGATACGTGCCATCTCTTTCTTAAGTTGATTGCGATTTAATGTGGGTGGGTATGCATTAGGATTAGCTGCCCTCTCCGCAGATCTTTTGATCTCAGCGACGAAGTAACTAAGTGAGCCAGGATGGCTGGCGGCGCGGTTAATGGCGGCGCGGATGGCTGATTCAATGATGGGCAATGGGATGGTGGAGATTTGGGTGTAAGTGCGTTGATCTGATTTAGACCAAGAGTTTCCAGTGAGAGTAGTATAAAGAGTCATCGTCTCACGTAAATGAGGTGCTAGTTCTGTAGAACGCTTTTGATGATGATCTGTCTTTTTAAGATCATCATGATCATGTTTTATGGAGCTAGTATTTAGCTCAGCCGGTATCTGGCCTAGCCGGTCTTTAGCTGAGCTATCTATTAGCCTAGTTAAAATTCGATATCTATTGCCCCCTTTTGGATCCCTCGATTGGTCGCTAAAGACTTCAACATATCCTTTCGCTTCTAATGATTTGATCGCAATCTTAACTGTGGCAAGTCCAAGATTACATTTTTCAGCTAATTTTGTTAAACTAACCTGATCTGTTGTATCTCTATTAAATCCATAAGATAAGCGGAAAAGTCGTCTTAAAACAATCTGCTCTGACGGCTGCAAAGTGGGCATTATTAGGTCATCAAGATCGTTATAAGTGCGGTACCAATTAGCTGAGCTAATAGATAGCTTAGCTTGTTTTGAGCTTAGCTTTTCATTGGCTGAGCTAACCATTGGCTCGGTCGGTTGTGAGCTTAGCTTGGTGTTAGCTGAGCTATCCATTAGCTTAGCTTGTTGTTGGCTGAGCTGTTCATTGGCTAAGCTTGGCTGGCTCAGCTCACTATTAGCTAAGCTATCTAATGGCCTAGTAGCGGTAAATTCTTCTTGAATTTGATCAGATCGATCTTGATCTTCAGAGGGAATAACATTGGAAGAGGTATCTGCCGATCTCGTCAGATCAGGACTAGCTTCCAATTTAGACTCGTCTGGTTTAGGTCCTTCATTAAGAGCCTGCAAGGCTAGCGCGTGCTCTAAAGCAGTGCCAGCAAAATCAATGTCTAATTTACGAAATGTAGTTAATCGTTTGCCCGGTTTATAAGGCACAACTTTACGCACTGGCGACGATGGATCTTTCGACACGTTCGCGTACCTCCGCCCACAATGCTTTATAAGCTTGAGCGCCCTTAGAATCTGGCGCAGTAAGACTAACTGGGGCTTTTTGCGCTGGACTTTCCATAATCCTGACGTTATCAGGAATAACAGTGTCCAGAACGAAGCCAGGATAAGCTGCTTTGAGAGTCTCTAAAGCCTCTTTGCATACGCGCCGACGCGCGTCAAAACGTGAGAGAAAAAAGCCCAAAAGGGCAGGGAATGGGCTACGAGTTAGTGCGCGGGCACGTTGTAATTGGCGAGATAGTTGAGCTGTACCGTCAACAGATAGTACATCTGCCTGCACTGGACAGAGCACAAAATGGCTACCAACTTGGGCCATTGACACCAATGTTCCAAAAGATGGATCGGTATCAATAAAGATGTAATCATAGGGTGATTCATCCCACGAATCGAAAAACTCTCGCAGGGCTGGCACGACTTCTAGGGGGTTCGATCTATCTATCTGATCGTTTTTAGTGCTGCTAGGGATGAAATCAATCTGAAGCTTTTCAAATTTAATTGGCTTAATTAAATCCTCAAAACCTACGTCACCTTTTAGCCATGACAATAAAATACCTTGTTCTAGCGGTCTTTCCTCATTATCAAATAACGCGGTGGTAGCTGAAGCTTGCGGGGCAGCATCAATAAGCAAAACCCTAAGATCGTCTGCTGCTGCTTCTGCTGCCAGAGAAATAGCCGATGTCGTTTTACTAACCCCACCCTTGTTATTGCTCAATGTAATGACCTTATGGCGGGTAGTAATACCCATCGGTTGGCGTTTAAGATTGAGGATAGCAGCACGCTCAAAAAGCTTGACACGTGCGTCTGTAGGATCAGGAATAGTTGAAAGATTATTTGTTCGGGCTAATCGCCGAAATGTGTCTGGGGAAACCCCTAAAAGCTCACAAGCCTCACTTGCAGAAATATAATCATTGTTAGACATCGCCGCCTCCGGCATATTGTACAAAGTACAGCGAACTGTTTGCGGGTTAATTTGCTATATCCTAGTGCTATTAATAACAAATCTTGAAATCTTTGTCTATAGTTTTTGGCCAAAGAAACACAATAACTAGGATATAGATGATTGTTTACCCATACATTTATGGTGTGGAAAGACTAAACTAGACTAGATCAAGACAGATCAAACCAGATCAGGCTAGATCAGACTGAGACAGTCACCCATTCCAATCGTCCAAAATCCAGAGCTTTATTGCCGTATAGTGAAAGTATTGGAGGTAGGCAGTAATGTTTAAACTTATAAAGAGGCTCTTCAAATATTGGCTAGTTGAGAAATTGTTCAGGAAAGGCCATGTCGGTCATGGACATTACTCTTCACATCATTCTCATCCGCATCACTTGTCGGCTCTACTGCATCACCGGGGTGGCCTGTTCAGGCATAAGGCATCGCATCTGCCCCTGAAACTGAAATTGAAGATGTTGAGGAAATTGTTTTGATTGTTTGTAATAAGCGGACTGGTGATAATAATTAGCAATTGGTGACTAGTGATACATCACTAGTTTTTTTCGTGCTTCGACTGGGAGGAATCAGGTTAGCACAGGAGAATATCGCATATGCCAGTATTAATAGTATTAACCATATTCGCTGTTGTAGCTGTGATCCTTATCTTAGTAGCTATCAAGCGGTCTTCTGCTGAAGACAATCTGAAACAATGGGTAAGTGAACATGGCTACAAAATTTTGCAGCAAGAGAAACGGTCAGCTCGCGAGAGTCCTTTCTCGGTATCTTCTTATGATCGAGATCAAAGCTATTACTATATAACTGTGATGGATCAGTATGGACAAGAGATGCGTGGATGGGTGCAATGCAGTGGCAAGTTTTCTGCTTTGTTAGGAGAGAAAGTGGAAGTTATGTGGGATAAAAGTTAGGTTAAGCAATAGTCAGATTGATTTGCCCTGGTGTCTGCAGTGTAATCCGTCCTCCTTATTTATCAGCACTGCAGACATCTTACCCGGATCGTCCTCTTTCACCTTCACTTCTCACCTCATTCATCAATTCCCATTCTTCTACCCATTCATCCATTCCCCTTCACCTATTCACCTATTCACCATGTATATCGTACACTTACGACCATAAATTATCGCTCGTATAAACACTATAAGTGGATAAAAATAAAAGGGTTGTTGTTGACATTGTTGTTGACTTTATTATTAAGGTTGTTGTTAAGGTTGTTGTTGACTAGGGGTGTGGGGTGTGGAATATTGAGGGGGGGTGGGGAAGGGAATGGTGGGGTGTAATTGTCATTGGGACCATTAAATTGCCGGAATTGGAACCAATTAATTGCCGGAGTAAATTGCTAACTCTTTTAATTTCGAATTGTGGTGAGTTGGTCGCAGGAAGAATTGGAACCATAAAATTGCCGTGTTCGCAAATTGGAACCATAAAGCTGCCATGTTTTCAATATTGTTTGTAGCTTTGAGAGTTTTGCCATGACCTATAAACAGTTAATTGTTCTAATTGCAATGATTTGCTTGATCTGTTCACAGGCTGCTGCTCTACAGAAGCAGAAACGACGGGCATCACGGCTATCGGATAAAGGATGAGTTAGGGATATCAAGTCGGTAAGAAGGAATAACTATGAAAATGGCTAAATCAATAATTTATTCAACAGCATTGATTATCCTATTGCAAGGTTTTGCAATCGCGCAGTCGGCTGCAAGCCCACTTGATAATAACCAGCATCGTTCTGCTGCACCAAAACGGCCCAATCGCAAGAAATTGGAACCATATCATTGCCGACTCGGCAAAGATATGGCTCAACTCATAGT
>JBFLVQ010000648.1:0-5451 GCA_040758525.1 Acidobacteriota bacterium | reverse complement strand
GACACTGAATACTCGCCCACGCAAATCACTAGACTTCAAATGCCCGGCCCAGTTGTTTACGCCGGATGCATTTGATTTCCGGCAGCATCATGCTGCGCTATTTGCACTTGGGGTTTGAAACCGCCCCTTCTAAATTGATATGCAACGGAAAAAAAATTGAACTCGACAATAATTCGACGCTAGAAAATCTACTCCAAGAATTGATATCGACAGACGAAGGCAGTGGGCGCGGTCTGCTGGATGCGTACTTGGAGGGGGTGTTAAAGGATCATGATCAACTGTCAACCCTGTTGATTCTCGTTATGTATACCGATCACAAGATAATCACGACTGTAACCGCTAGCGAACTCGTCAAGCTCTTACCTGAAATCTCACATCCGGATAAGTCTTTAGGTTTTCCAGAGCAGATCAAGGCGGTACTTATCCAAGTTGAAGCACTCGCCCACAAAATGTCTAATCAACAAGATGAGGATACGGAAAACCAGATAGACAGCGAAATCAACAACTGCAAAATGTAGAAAAAGCAACGGTTGTACGTTTGTTAATGAGAGTGCATAAGCACCATTCTACTAAGGAGGATTTTCTCAATATCGCCCAAGGAGAGTCACCATGAAATCTATTCTACTTTTCGCAATACTTGCTGCAACCAGTACTGTCGCTCTAGCTGACACCTATGTAAGAGGTTATACGCGAAGTGATGGAACTTATGTGCAGGGTCATATGCGAAGCAGCCCAGACTCTATCCGTAGTAATAACTACGGCTCTCAAACAAACGGCGGCTATCAGAGGGACGAGAATAGTTCCAATAGCGGGGCAACGAACAAAAGCAACTCAAGCTATGGATGGCGCGACAATGATAACGATGGTGTAAGCAACGCGTACGACCCATCGCCTGAAAAAAAGGGTTGGTAAATGTAGTGGATTACTCAATGGTCGCCCGCTCCTGCGGGTTGCCATTTCTGTCTTCGAGTGCCGGCATCAGATGCAAGCCCGTCCTATCCACTAACTCGTGGTAAGTGATCGGTCTCACGGATTGCGCGCTTGATGCATTTTCGATGAAGTATGCCCAAGACTTGTTTGCATTTGGGTCATACACAAGCTTAAAGAGAAACTTTGGCACCCACACTTGGCTACTACCAATTTTCTTCACCGGCTCCTGATAGATGGGGCCCGATATGATGTACACATCTCCCTTGGCACGCAGCACATAGTTACGGACAGAATTTTCAATCGATGACCATATCTTCCGGTTATTCACCTGTTCTTGGGGAACCATGTTTGACAGAGAGAAGGATTGGGCCATAGCTTCCTTGGAGCCCATATCAGCAGCAGGAGCCATGTGACCGCGATCATAGCCCGAGCCCTTGTAATCAGACAGGCGAGCTCGATCTCTACTGGGCAGACGCGCTTCCTCATAAAACCGGTCTGTGCGCTTGATATCTTTCACCAAGATGGCACGATTGATTCGCTCGGCAGCGAACACTGGCGTATGAGTCTTGCCGGAATGAAGAACGGCAAATCCATCAAAGCAGATATCTCTAAGGCGGTCTTCAGGTGCAGAGGCGATAGTCGGCGGCCGCCCATCAGCAAAATATTGCTGACAAGCTAAAAACTCTGCCGCAAACAGACTGCCACTGCTAAAGTACAGCAGCGTCAGGATGGCTAGTAATGCGGATCTCATTGATTCATCACGAAGCGATCATCGCTCGCCATTAACCCCTGCACACTGAATCGAACCTACATCTTTTGGGTCTCTGCTTCTGGGGGGCGCACGTTACCTTTATCGTCTTTGTGACATGTGCAGCTTGGGCTGTACTGACCATCGCAACAGACGACGGTACTTCCCGAGCACCCGCAAACACCGCCATGCCAAGAACAACAACCACGCCTAGCCATTTGCTCTTGTGATGCGCCTTCAGACTGGAGTTTGTCGCACTGCTGTTGATCTACTGTTAAGGCTTGTTCTGCTGCGTTTGCATTCAGTGAAAAAATGAAAAGAATGGCCAGAATAAATCTCATAATCATCTCCCTGAGTTAGTTGATCCTCCGATACTGCCAAGCCATTAACTAGCGCCCTTTTCACATAACTTGCGTTGGCATACCCTACCAGCAAATTGCAATTCTGAACATAAGCCAAAATATGACATGATTGCTGGCCACAAGCTGCCATATTTCTGGCGACTGCCTAATCTATTGAGGCATGCAGCATGGTTCTATTCAAATTTACAAAATTTCTAAAGGATTATTGTGTGCAAAGAGCGGTTAACGTCCCGCATCCTGGATGCGGAAAAACTTAGGGCGGGCATGCTTCAAAATATCTTTGGGGGGCAGGCCCTCTACGGGTTAGATGAAGAATATGCTTTCTTCTACGACGAAACCAACAACATCCGAAAATTTTGGATCAGAGAGGATGGATTAAACGAGCAACCAAAGAATTTTGTACTGGGTGGAATTGCCCACAAAAAAATCGAACCATTGACCGGGCTCGATGAGCTGATCAAGACGTTGTACATCCAGAAATCTGCCAAGGAAATTAAGTTCAACCAGCTTGCCACGGGCGACTACCTTGGTGTGCTGAATTCCAAGAAAATAAGAACCCTATTGGAGTGGCTGATTACCAATGGCGTATTCATTCACTACACCAACTTCAATATTCTTTATTGGTCACTTGTGGATATTGTGGATTCGCTCTGGGAGGAGCCAGAACTGTGCCAGTACATGCCGTATGTAATGCACATCAAGAGCGAGCTATTCAATCTTGCGAATACAGACTTAGATCGGTTGGTGCCGATTCTAAAAAAGTATCGGTTTCCCAATGTTCAGCGGGATGCAAGCCATGCGTTCATGATGGAACTTTCTGGATATCTTGAATCCGTATCCAAGAAGCCGCAATCTGATATCAGCAGGCTTGTCGTATACATGATTCGCAAAGGGGCAAGCCTTCCTGAGTTACCTTTCATCGTAGACAACAAAGATGGCGTGCTGATTGAAAGCTTCGATAGTCAATTTCTTCGCCCACTGTACATCTACCCAACAAGTTCACATACCTTCGACAATGAAACGGAAGTGCAGGAGGCTCTGTGCAAAACCCAAGTTGAATATAAAGGAAAGTCCGTAGAGTACTCCTTCGTTGACTCGCGAGATTGCATAGAAATTCAATTGTCAGATGCCATCTGTGGATTGCTAGGGAGTCATTTTAACTTCCTAGAGGCGCATTCCGTTGAGGAGCTGAAAGAGATTAAGAGGAATCTCAATCCTATCCAGAGTCAGACTATCACATTGCTCAGAAGACTTATCGACACATCCGACACTCAAAGCAATGGATTCATACTCAGAATTGCGCCAATGATCAGTGACCTTAAGAATGACTACTTCTTGCATGACCGCCCATTAACGGGCCATCAAATTTGAGATAGCTACCAGGGTCGCTTTGGAAGCTCGCCAATTGGCAGGGCTGGTGAACTGGGGCGGTGCGTACACTGGTCGTAATAAGTGAACGAGTAGCATATTGTTATGGGCGAATATATATATCTTTTCGGAAATATATATATCCTTTGGCATATTGCTGCAGTTCCATTTCAAGAGTAGAAGGTTTCGTAAGCCATTTTGAATCTAAAAGGAAAAAGCATCATGGGACTTCTGCAAAAAGCTGACTTGAAATACACGTACAGTTGGACTGCCATATCTCCTGATGATCCGAAAGTTACCGGAAAACCAGATAGCACCCTTCTCAATCGGAATGAGAGATACGAGGTGCTGGCATTTATAAACTCCTTCTCTGCCGCGAATAATTTCAAACAAAAAGCATCAGGGGTGAAGGTAGAGCGTTTGATTAAGAAGCATCTTCCCGGTGAAACACGGAGTCATGCCAACGTAAAGAAGTGGCTGATCAGTAATTGGGAAAACTTTGATTGAAACGCCAAAGAACACTTGGTGTGCTCTTCGATAGGGTTTCCTTCAGCCCTCGTTCGTAATGACTTGGCGCTTTAGAAAATCGTTTAGCCCATTGCCTGGTGTCAGAATCACGCTGTCTCCAAGCGGCGTATCGACATCTGTAGGCGTCGGCCCTTTTCGTGCAAGCATAGGGCCTCGTGGACCGGCAGTAACAGCGAATATTCCTGGCACAGGACTTTCATTCCGTCAGGCATTGGGCGGTACATCGGAAAGAGAGCCTTCGGGCATGCCGCCTATACCTTCTCCAGAATCAAATTCTGTTACATCATGACCTGTTGTAGCGGAGGCTACAAATATTAGAAGCGCCGGTTCTGGTGCGCTTACAACACAGGGTCTGAGTGAATTTAAGCGACTCTTGGGAGAATCTCAGAAAGAGCATGCTGAAATTTCCAGGGAACTAAATCATGCAAAAAGCGATGAGTCTGAAATTGGCGGTCGCTATACAGACTGGAAGAATGGTTGGCTCATGAGGCGCCTGTTCAAATCAAAATTTGAGCGGCTTCACATTGCGGCAGAAGAAGCTAGTGCAAAGCGCGTAGAGCTAGAAGAGCAATCACGGCTTTCTCGATTGCAGACACAGCTCGAACTGCCTGATGATGTCGCGAAGGAATTTCATAGGATGAGCGACGAATTTGCCATTCTTGCTAATTGCGATCGCATTTGGGATACAGTCGGCGAACGCAACACAGACCGGATAAGCGAGCGCACGTCCGCAACTCGTGCAGTTGATCGCAAACTTGTACGCTTTCAACTTGGTCATTGTGAGTTGATAGAGTCTGAGTGGAAGGTTCCCCATCTCGAAAATGCCAACGGCGGAGATATATATTTCTATCCGGCATTTGTGCTGTATTTTGTTACCAAAGATAACTTTGCGCTGCTCGAGTACAAAGAAATCAGGCTTGAGTTCACGATTTCCCAATTCATTGAAGAGGAAGCGTTGGCGAGAGACACAACTGTCATTGGAGAAACTTGGGCCAAGGTGAACAAGGACGGCTCGCCAGATAAGCGATTCAAAGACAATTATCAAATACCCATCGCCCAATACGGAAAGCTATCCATTACGTCAAGTACGGGGATGAATGAAGAGTACATGGTAAGTAATGCTGAGATTGCGCAGTCATTTTCAGTGGCCTGGAAATCGATGGACGATGCTGTTACCACATTCTGTAATGGCGAGCACTGCGATACCGAAAACGTTAATATTGCTGGATGTTGAACACAGTTAGAGAAATAGTGCAGTAAGGGCACAATGTAAATGTCGCAGATAATTAAACTGACCTTCGCCTTACTAAGCGACATGCACTTCTTTTCCGGAGGTGATCGGGTTGACCAGAATCCATCTTGGTTAAGAATCAGCAGGAGTGACACTTGCATAAGCTTCCAAAACCAAGATAACCCATGGACTAGTCTTGAGTCATTGGTTCAATCTGAGGGCGTGCAGGCAAATCTCTTGATTTCTCCTGGGGATATAACGACATGGGCAGACCCGGTGGCACT
>JBFLVQ010000647.1:0-5454 GCA_040758525.1 Acidobacteriota bacterium | reverse complement strand
ACAGAAGATAAGACGCGTTATGGCATAAATCCATTTGGTGTCTCGCTTGCGGTTGCACGCAATCTATTAAAAGCGGATCGTGGTACACGTTTTATTGAAGTCGATCAGTATGGTTGGGATCATCATAATGGTATTTATGAGGAAGGACGCGGAAGTTATGGCCTATTTGTACAGGCCACAGAGCTTGACTTAGGTCTTTCCGCGCTTATTGATGATCTTGCTGCGGCACCAGGCTCGGTTGCCGGTAAGAGTGTGCTTGATGAGACCATCATTGTTGTGATAGGTGAGTTTGGCCGTACTGTAGGAGAGCTAAACCGTGCACGTGGACGCGACCATTACCCATATGCTTTCTCTGGGCTATTTCTTGGTGGTGGTGTCAAAGGTGGGCGTGTTGTAGGTGCCACTGATGATAAGGGCGCTGGCATAGTCGATTTTGGCTGGGAGCATAAGCGTGCAATCTATTTCACTGATGTGGTAACAACCATCTATTCTGCTATGGGGATAGATTGGACCAAGACGGTCAGTGATACCCCATCAGGTCGTATATTCAAGTACACAGAGATTGATGCAGACGTCGATACCGACAGTCGTGAGATAGCCCCACTGTTTTAAAGGGCTCTAGGAGAGATTATGAAGAAGATTTTGCTAGTTGTTACTATTCTCGCCGCCATTGCCCTAATATCACCAGTGCGGCCAACTGCTACACAGCATGAAGGGGATGGTGAGTTGCTCAATTGGAATAAAGACATAAGGATGGAGAGAGTAATCGAGGCCAGACGTCGTCTGATGAATCCTCATGACGGACTTACTAACCTGGCACATCGTGCTGAAGAGCTGGCTCGTCTTACTAGCCGAGTAGCTGCTACACTGCCATCCAAGCAGACAACATTAACCAATAGAGGTATAGAGGCACAGGCTTTTGACAATGTTATTGACCGAGAGATTTTCGCTACATTAGAGGCACGCAATGTTAAACCTGCTGCTCCTGCTACTGATGAGGAGATCTGTCGGCGTCTCTTTCTAGACATTACTGGTCAGCAACCAACCCCAGAGCGACTGCTCAAATATATTAACGATACTGATCCAGACAAGAAGGGTAAGCTGATTACAGAATTGCTTGCCACAGAAGCCTATGCTGATCGCTGGGCCAATTGGTTGGGTGACCTTACTCGTAATTTTGCTGTTTTGGGTGATGCTAGCGACCGTAATGCACAGCATTTCTTCTTGCGTGATGCAATAGCTAAGAATAGGCCCTTTAATCAAGTTGCTACTGATATGATCGCCTATACTGGTGATATTAGACGTGGTCCAGGTGCATTTGTGCTTCGGCCCATTCTTGGTAGTGAGACCAGTCAAGATGCTTTTGATGAAATAGCAGCCGAAGCTACACGCACTTTTCTAGGTGTGCCAACCGTCTGTGTCTCTTGTCATGATGGTCAGCGCCATCTGGAACAGGTCAACCTATACCTTACTGGCAAAAAGCGTAGCGAGTATTGGGGTCTGTCTGCCTTCTTTGCTCAGACCAAATTGAACGTACGTATAAGTGATTTCAAAAAAGGTGAATATATTGCTGATACCGATTATGGTGCGCGACCACCACGCAGCGGTGGAGTGATCACACCATCCTATGCTCTGTTTGGTCAAGGTAGCCCCAATAAGGGTGAGACCAGACGTGCTGCATTTGCTCGTTTAATCACTGCTGATGTGCAGTTCTCAAGAGCTTTTGTTAATCGTGTCTTTGCTCAGTTCTTTGGTTTAGGATTGGTCGAGCCACTAAATGGTTTCGATCTGGCAAGGTTGGATCCAAACAATCCACCACCTGATCCCTGGCAATTGCAGCCATCACATCCTGTATTACTCAATGAGCTGGCACGCTCTTTCCAGCAGAGTGGTTATGATGTAAAGGCATTAATACGGCTGATCGCCAGCTCTGAGGCTTATGCACTCTCCTCACGTTATGAGGAGTCAGAATGGCGGCCAGAGTACACACATCTATTTGCACGCAAGTTAGTACGACGCTTAAGTGCTGAGGAGATCCTTGATGCAATCACATCTGCGACCGGTGTGCCAGGCAGTTATGCTGCAATTGGCATAGCAAGGAACTTCTCTACGGCAATGGCGCTGCCTGGAGTAGAAGATCCATATCCGGATAATCCTCGTCCACAACAATCTGATCCACCGGCGCTAGTCTTCCGTTTCATGCAAGATTTTGGTCGTGGGGATCGTTTTCTACGCAATCGTAATGATAGTAGCTCAGTACTACAGGCACTCGATCTCTTTAACAGTGATATCGTCACTAAACGTATTGAAAATGATCGTGGATTGCCCAATACGCTGTTGCAATCGGTACAGCAAGGCAAACTCTCAGCTACTGATGCAGTAACACAACTCTACTTGATGACAATCGCGCGTCGGCCTAGCACAGCAGAGATCGAGCAGTTCAAGGATCGCTTCAAGAATGGCAAAGAGGCAGTTGCTGACCTACAATGGGCACTCCTCAACCGTCCAGAATTTATCTACAACTATTGATCAATAATAGATTGGCGGCGCAAGCCGTTGTGCCGCCAATTTTCATCCGCTAGTCAACACATGCCACACCATATCGTATACACTATACATAAATCACAATTGACTATCTTAGCAGATGGTTACGAACCCAATGGAGTAGGCTATGAGTAGGCGAGAAAGCAATCAACAGCCTTGGCTACTAGAGCGCAGGGCTTTTTTGAAGTTGGGGGCAGGATTTGGCTTAACCTCGATGTTACTAGGCTGGACCGATCCAACCCAACTACCACTGTTAGGTCTAGCTAAGGCGGCAGGGACGACCGTCACTACCCGCAACACAGCACGCAACTGTTTAATGATTATGTTACGAGGAGGTCCAAGCCATGTAGATACCTTTGACCTCAAAGTAGGAAAGTGGACACCAAAGACATTCACTCCAGAGAATGTATCTGCAGGTTATCTATGGCCAAAGGGGCTGATGCCAGGATTAGCAGCCCGCTCTGATAAGTTTGCCATCATCCGTTCTCTACAACATCAAGAATTGGTACATGAGCGTGCGGAATATTATGCAGAGACAGGACGAAGATTAAATCCTGGACTACGCGCAGAGATTCCCCATATAGGGAGTGTGATTGCGTTAGAGCAGGAGGCAAAGCGTAGTGCCAGCGATATCTTCCCAGCCTTTGCAATGTTCAACTTGGGCTCGTATACCAGCAATGGTTTTCTATCTGCTAACTATGCACCTCTACAGCTCAATAAACCAGAGATAGGTATCTCCAATCTACTGCCAATAGGTGGGCTATCGAGCTTTGAGCGTCGGCATACAACACTCGATCTGCTCAATCAGGTGAATGGTACAGAATTGGCTGAGGTCCGTCAGCCAATCGCGCTACTACAGGAGCGGGCTAGAAAGATGATGCAAGAGCCTGTTAGTGGCACTGTCTTTAATGTCACTACAGAAGATAAGACGCGTTATGGCATAAATCCATTTGGTGTCTCGCTTGCGGTTGCACGCAATCTATTAAAAGCGGATCGTGGTACACGTTTTATTGAAGTCGATCAGTATGGTTGGGATCATCATAGTTATATTTATGGAGGAACTGACTCTGCCTACAATCTGTTTATACAGGCTCGCGAGCTTGACACAGGTCTTTCCGCACTTATTGATGATCTTGCTGCGGCGCCAGGCTCGGTTCCCGGTAAGAGTGTGCTTGATGAGACTATCATTGTTGTGACAGGCGAGTTTGGCCGTACTGTAGGGGAGTTAACACGTGCACTTGGGCGTGACCATTACCCATATGCTTTCTCAGCGCTATTTCTTGGTGGCGGTGTCAAAGGTGGGCGTGTTATAGGTGCAACGGATGATAATGGTGGCGGTATAGTCGATTTCGGCTGGGAGCATAAGCGTGCAATCTATTTTCCTGATGTGGTAACAACCATCTATTCTGCTATGGGGATAGATTGGACTAAGACAATAGGTGGTACACCGTCAGGTCGTGTATATAAGTATACCGATATTGAGCCTGTCGTTGATGTAGAAAGTCACGAGATAGCCCCACTATTCTAAAGGGCTCTAGGAGAGATTATGAAGAAGATTTTGCTAGTTGTTACTATTCTCGCCACCATTGCCCTAATATCGCCAGTGCGGCCCAGTGCTAGACAACGCCAGGGGAATGGTGAGTCGATCAGTTGGTATAAAAATATCAAAGTGAAGAAGGTGAATGTAATCAAGCATCACCTTATGAATCCACATAATGGACTTTATGATGTAACAGATCATGCTGAGGAGGCTATTCAACTTACTCGTCAAGTAGCTGCTACACTGCCAGCGATACGTACTACGACAACTCGTGAGCGTATACTACCACAGGCTTTTGACAATGTTATTGACCAAGAGATTTTTGCTACATTAGAGGCACGCAATGTCAAACCTGCTGCTCCTGCTACTGATGAAGAGATCTGTCGGCGTCTCTTCCTAGATATCACTGGTCGGCAACCTGGTCCAGCACGGCTGCTCAAGTATATTAACGATACTGATCCAGACAAGAAAGCTAAGCTAATTACAGAATTGCTTGCCACAGAAGCCTATGCTGATCGCTGGGCGAATTGGTTGGGTGATCTTACTCGCAACTTTGGTATCTTCCTTGATGATGGTGATCGTAATGCACAGCACTTCTTTATGCGGGATGCAATCGCTAAGAACAGACCCTTTAATCAAATTGCAACCGATATAATCACTTATACTGGCCATATGAGGAATGGTCCTGGTGCATTTCTATTCCGAGCTGTTTATGGTACTGAGTCTGATCAGGATGCTTCTGATGAAATGGCAGCTGAAACCACACGTACTTTTCTAGGTGTGCCAACCGTCTGTGTCTCTTGTCATGATGGTCAGCGCCATCTGGAACAGGTCAACCTATACCTTACTGGCAAAAAGCGTAGCGAGTATTGGGGTCTGTCTGCCTTCTTTGCCCAGACCGTAATAACTACCCGAGTAAAAAACCTTCCTGTTGGTGAATATATTGCTAATACCGATTATGGTGCGCGACCACCACGCAGCGGTGGAGTGATCACACCATCCTATGCTCTGTTTGGTCAAGGTAGTCCCAATAAGGGTGAGACCAGACGTGCTGCATTTGCTCGTTTAATCACTGCTGATGTGCAGTTCTCAAGAGCTTTTGTTAATCGTGTCTTTGCTCAGTTCTTTGGTTTAGGACTGGTCGAGCCGCTTGATGGTTTCGATCTGGCAAGGTTGGATCCAAACAATCCACCACCTGATCCCTGGCAATTGCAGCCATCACATCCTGTATTACTCAATGAGTTGGCACGCTCTTTCCAGCAGAGTGGTTATGATGTAAAGGCATTAATACGGCTGATCGCCAGCTCTGAGGCTTATGCACTCTCCTCACGTTATGAGGAGTCAGAATGGCGGCCAGAGTACACACATCT
>JBFLVQ010000646.1:0-5464 GCA_040758525.1 Acidobacteriota bacterium | reverse complement strand
CCTAGATTGCGTCTCTTCTTTGTAATTGCCTGATGGGCAATGACTAACAATCAATTCTGGAAAACTAAAGGAGTTCAAGCATGAGAAAGAATATCGCTTTGTCAGTAAGTCTGTTTGTGTGCCTAGTGTTTGCCTTAACAATGGCTGTTTCCAGCAATAGCAATACCAATAGTAGCAAAGCAGCTCCATTACCAGTTAACCCTAGAGAGGAAGCTAGTGTTACCATGACCTTTGATGGATTAATGGCCTTGTGTATGGGCAATCCTGAACGGGTTAGTGTAGGGATACTTGATGTGCATCATCACACCCCCCAATTACTAGTTTCAAAAATTGCGAATGGCCGAAAAGCCCCTCTCGCCACACTCAAAGGTGAGCAGCTACGGGGCACGATCTATATTGATGTAGAAGGAGCATCAGCACAGGTAGGGCGTTACCTTGCGCCATCAATGCAGAATGATCCAAATGACTTCCGCTGGAACATTGATATGGAAGGAGATCTACATCAACGCGAACTGCACCTGAAAGAAGAGAAGCTATTTGGCAAGATCCATATTGGTGCAGGACTGTTCTATGCACATAACGTCAGTGAAGAGAAAGTGCGCTTCTTTGCCGCTGATGGATCAGGAAAAGTATTGCCGTTCAATCGGAAAGTTGCAGAGCCAGCAGCCAAGCTCAATCTAGTAAAAGGGCAGGTATTAGTGATACGTGGTGAGGAAGAAAATATACGAATCCTTCCTACAGATGAGGCTTATTATGAAGTTGCAATTGCTAATTTATCGCCTGATAATATGGCAAGCTTGGATCACTTTCTCTACTACTATGAGGCACTTTCAATAAAGGTAACTAGGTATGAATCGGTGATTGCGCCAAGGCCGATTTTCTGTTCTGCAGTGATTTTCAATAGAACTGAAATCAGATAGTGAACAAGTGTCAATCAGACAGAAGGCGTTTACTCATATGACCAAGCCTTCCGTCTAACCTTTTGGAAAACTGCTAATTCTGTTTTAGTAAGCGCATTTGCTCATAACAGCTTTTGTTGGTAACAGCAAAGCTAAGAAGAGTATTTTGTTGTTGTGAGTATTCTCGTGCTTGTTGGTCAAATTTAATAGCAGTTGCCATTTCTTTATTAGCGTTACTAAAATCTCCTTTGGCAATGAGAGATTCTCCTAGGCCCTGGTGTAGCTGACTTAATGCTAGACTATCTTGTACGTTAGTTTCCTTTGCGATCTGAATAGCCAGTTCGTAATTTTTGATAGCATTGTCAGTATTACCGGCTAACATTTGGCAGCGGGCATAATAACCTCTCAGTGTAAACGCAACCATAAAACTTTCTTCAGATTCTCCGAAGCGTTTTACTTCAGCTCTTATAATGCCCAAGAATCCGTGAGATAAGGCTAAATAGGCTTTATTCGACTCTCGGTTGGCAAGATTGATAGACTCTCCTAAGTAAGCTTCTGCAAGCGATTGATAATTAAGCTTAAAAGCGCTCAAGCCAAGAAATTGCATTATCTGCAGAGCAATGGAATTTTTTTTGCGTGGTATGCGAGCTAAAGACTCATGTCCATATATAAACGCGCGTGTATTATCATTCGTGACATAGTGAATGCCGGTAAGTACTAGTGAAGGATTAGCAAAGAAATCCGGTAATTGAAGGGGTTCAGCCTTTTTAAGCGCTTCTTCAAGATCGGCTTTGGCTTTATCAAAGTTAGATATTAATGCATAGTGGTGTGCGCGCCATAACAAGAACTGACAATAGAGGAAAAGGTGATTAGATTTCCTGGCACTAGCTAGATTACTTTCAATTAGCTCCAAAGCATTTTCATTCTTGCCCGACATACTTGAATATCTGGCAATTTGAGCGTCAATAAAAGGCACTTCAATTAGTGCTCCGTACTGTTGAAAAATCTCCTTAGAACGAGCCAGTTTATTAAATGCTTCGGAAAAGTGATCTGCTGGTAGAGCAATTGCCTCACTGCGGATTTTCCTAGCTTCCAGAAGTGGGGATGCTGTGCTTTGGGGTATACTGCTATAGAAGGCAACAAGGTGTAAACCAAACTGATCGTTAGTATTCTTGGCCATATTAATGGCCATTTTATTAGCTTTTGAAAGGATACTTTCTGCTTCAGTTCGGCTGCCAGACTGCATTGCCAACAAGAAATCGTCTATATGCTCGTCAAGCTGTTCATAACGAGTGGATTGGGTTGTAGGTACATTGGCTATACGAGATGTAATTGTCTGTAAGCGTTGTTTGGCCTCACTGCGACGTGGTGAATTATCATCAATTACAAGATATCGGTAGTAATCTTGTTGGGCTTTTTCTAGCAACAACAGTTTTTCCGAACTAACCGCACGCACAAAGAGCGCATCGGTATCTTGAGGATCTTCTTTCAACCTGGTACTGGCTGATTCAAAGGCTTCCGCTTTAGTCTTTAGATCAGAGGTCTCGACGATAGTTGTTGCTAATGCAGTAGTGTTGCCTGCCTGCTTCTCATAGTATGGCCTCACCAATAGATGATAGGTGAGTAACACCGGCGCGATCACCATTATCACCATTGCAGCAATCTTCATTATTGTCTGGTACTGTAGACTTGTTGCTTTGCGAGCCTGGATCTTCTCTTCAGGGAAAGCTACCACATTCACATTGGTGGGTGCAGGCATCTCAACGGTGGGCTGCTCTGAACACTCTGGTTGTTGGTGCTCTATCACCTGCTCAGCACGTTGCCTTTTACGCTGCTCTACATGTTGCTCTAACGTGTTATTAGCGAGCTGATGGATTAACTTCTGCTTATGCTCTTTCCATACCTTGCTATGGAGAAACTCTTGTGTATCCTTCTCAATCTGAATAGCCGTCTCGGTATCTACATCATCGTGTCGAGCATTAAGATCGATACCCAATAGGGAATTGATATTGATATTAGGATTAATTCCAGTATCAAGCGGTCGTTTTACATCCTTGGTATTTCTCGGTCTCTTAGGAGCCTGAGTATGACGCTTGATTAATCGTTCTTTACACTCCTGCCATTCTTTACTCTTTAAGAATGCTTCAGTGTCTCGCTCAATTTCAGCCCTTTCCTCTGAGTCTGTAACATTGAGCATCATTTCCCAAGAGATATTGGCATACTCTCGGCAATCAGTACAGATATGCAGGTGTTGTTGGACTTGATCCTCTTCTTGAGGAGGTAACTCACCCTGACAGTGTTTGATAAACTTAAGCTCATCCCAATGTGGACATTCTATAAATGCTCCAATTACTTCGTGATTAATGCGTGATATCTTTACCTCTACTGTACAAGTAAAGTAAAGCAGTTCTGTATGCCAGTGCTGCGAGAAGAACTTCAATCCGGCTATCCGGCTGTTGGCTGAGTTTATTGATAGACTCTGGGGTACTGTTAGATAACCTGAATATTACTTCATCAATGACATCGCATACTGCTTCTGGAGTAGCTTGTAATTGTGGAGCTAGCAGCCTTGGCGCTACTCTATCAAAGGCAGCGCGAATCTCTCTAACGAGCATATGCTCGAAGCGGCCTAAGAACTCTTGACGGATGTTCTGTTCATCACTAGGAGATAGATCAGGTGTGACCAATTGAGTAATCAGATCGCCATTGCTGCATTGTTTGAGATCCATGATACCCACTGTACCCATGACATTGATAATAGTTGTAATACCCATAGTACGGAAAACCCCTGCCACAGCCGTAACACTCATAATACTCTCATCCTTCATGCCTGCACAATAAGATAACTTGCTCCTATAAAGGAAAATGAAGAGAAAATAGCAAGACTTAGGCCAATTACCTTAATTATCTTTAAGGGGGGGCTAAGCTGATGGACTATAAGGAATAGTGAGAGGTTATGATAATTAACTTCGACCTCAAGTGGGGCACAATATCGTAGATAGAGGCATAGTCGAGGAAAAATGGTTAAGAAGAAATCGCTAACACGCAGATGAAGAGTTGAGCGAACAAAGCAGGTACTGGAGTTATATGAACAAGGATGGTTGCGCATTGTTTTTCACTCGCATTATTGTCTTACCCCTTCCTTTATTGGACAATCAGCTTGACCTTGTACAATAGTACGGGGTTTATCATATTAACTGAGGATAAGGAGAAAGCTGATGAGTGCGATGACTATTGGACAGATCGCTAAAGAAGCAGGTGTGGGAATAGAAACGATTCGCTTTTATGAGCGGCAAGGGTTGATACCTGAACCGCCGCGTTCGGCATCCGGCTATCGGCTTTATCCAGCAAAGGAGGTGCGGCGCATCTACTTCATTAAGCGCGCACAAGAACTAGGATTCTCTTTAAAAGAGATTAAAGAACTGCTCTGCTTACGAGTTAATCCAAATGGCACCAGTAAAGCGGTGCGGGAGTTGACGGAAGCTAAAATAGTAGATATTGAACAGAAGATCAAAGATCTCCATTCCGTGAAAAGAATTCTTTTGCAATTAACCTCGGCCTGCTGCGGAAATGGCTCAGTAAGCGAGTGTCCAATAATCGAGAGTCTGGAAGGGTCTGGAAAAAGTTCTATTCAACTTACAAGGAAAGAAAAAGGGAGTAAGCATAACCATGAGTAACAAACGTAAGATAGAAGTCTTTAGTGCTGGCTGTCCGGCCTGTGATGAAACCATTCAGATGGTTAAAAGTATCGCCTGTCCATCTTGTGATATTGAGGTTTTAGATATGAATCAGCCAGATGTGGCAGCCAGAGCCAAGCACTATGGTATTAAATCTGTGCCGGTAGTTGTCATTGATGGAAAGCTGGCCAATTGCTGCACAGGTCGCGGCGTTGATGAAGCTACACTCAAAGCTGGCGGCATCGGAACACCACTGCCTTAATCAATTGGTGGAAGATACCATTAATCTCGTACTATGGTACGGGGCGGATAATTCAGTGTATAAAACAGTTTAATCTTTATGTGAAAGAGAGGATAGAAACAGATGCGTAAAATGATAGCAACAGCAATTACGCTGCTCGGTCTGGTTGGTGCGCTAGGAACTACTTCATTTGCCAAGCCCGCAAAGAAAATAGTAAAGAAAATCGATGCTGCGGTTTGCCCACTTAAAGGCACGCCAAAATGCCCGTTCGACAAATCGGTCACAACACAGAACAAGACAGTCAAAAATGTCCCACCTTGTTGTGTAAAAAAAGTGGTTTCCGCTGCTAAATAAATATTTCATACCACCAGGTGGAGCATTATTTATTAGTGCTCCACCAACCCATTTTTGTTAGGTTGTATCCATTACAATTATAGAAATACAGGGAATGTAAAGAGAGCACACATTGAATGGTGAAGCTTGTAGACAGGTCAGTGATGGCCTGGTTGTTCAATGAGTGAGAGCAAGACTAGCGCGGTGGGGAAGAAGGCACAAACTATATTGGAGTAGAGTGTCCTTGTTGCAAGCATCCATTTGAGTAAGCCAGTGCTGCACCATTAAGCTTTAGAACCGGGTTGCAATGGTAT
>JBFLVQ010000645.1:0-5516 GCA_040758525.1 Acidobacteriota bacterium | reverse complement strand
ATATAATATTATTAATAATATTAACCTTCCCTACGGTTGGGTGTAGCAGTGAATAGAGAAGAATTATTGAGAATATTTGTGCTTGCCAATGAATTTAAAGAAGGTGATCTGTTGGTTGGTGGCGCAAATGATGAGAAATTGTGTCTAGAAGCTCGCCAAGCTCTTGGTGAATTGTCGTTGGGTGAAATAAGTAAAATAACAATAGTAGAAGACAATATCTCCCATGAACTCGCTCGTATACTCGATACGAATCTTGCTACTGATATTGCACACTTATCCGTAATTAAAGCCAAAGAAATATTGTTGAGCATAGGTGGATCAGCCTGGGCGAGACACTATCGTGATGGCCTGACCAGTGAAGCGATTGCTGCGATTGTGAAAATATCATCAGATAATGAGCTTTCTACTATTGCTAAGTCACTTTATAATCCTCTGTCTGGCGATCATATAACGATCGGTTCACGCCAACATTTTGGCTCCCGTATACAACCGAATAGTCCTGGTGATGATCCTGAAGAGATTCTCTTCTCAATTCTGGAAGGTCTTAGCTATGGTTGTGGTGATGTGATTCTTGGTATTAATCCAGCTAGTGATGATCTGGAGACGATCATACGTTTAGAAGAGTTGCTATATCAGGTGGTAGAGCGTTTAGAACTACCAACCAGATATTGTGTGCTCTCAGATATTGTAAAACAGACAAGCGCGCGGGCAAGCACACAGGTGGATGTAGGTTTCCAAAGTCTCGCAGGAACTTCAAAAGCACTACTAGGAATGGTAGGGCTAGATATTGATGGCATTCTCGATCTGGCAAAAGGTTTTAATGGTCTCTATTTTGAGACCGGGCAAGGTTCAGCAGTAACAAACGGTGTTGCTGAAGGTGTTGATATGGTAACGCTTGAATCAAGGGCTTACGGGGCTGCCCGTTACTTGCAACGAAAGACAAATAAATGGATGATCGTTAATGATGTTGCAGGATTTATTGGCCCAGAGGTCTTTCGTACTCCAGATCAACTGCGGCGTGCCTGTCTGGAAGACGTTGTGATGGCCAAATTACATGGTATTGCAATGGGCTTAGATGTTTGTGCGACATTTCATATGGGTATTGATCCATTTGTGCTGCAACAGTTGACTACCAGTATAGTCGAACAGGCTGCCCCTGCTTATCTTATGGCAGTGGCTGGCAATGCTGATCCTATGCTTGGCTATCTCACTACTTCCTTCCGCGAGCATCCACATCTACGCCACCATTGTCATCGGCAGATATCTTCAGTGATGAGACAGCGTCTAGTTGCATTAGGTATAATGGATGAACACAACAATATTACTGATCAGGCAAAAAATGTTGAGCGTCTTTATGCACTTTATACTAAGGCTATAGGAAATAGGCGTAGTATAGAAGAGTTATGTACAGAAGCAAGCAGGAAGATCCGATCGTTGCGTCAACGTGGATTTGATCTAGGATATGGCCATAGTGAAGATTATTGTGCCCCTGCCGAGATAGAAGCACGTATAGAATCGATCTACAAACATGCCCGACAGGCTCTTTATGCCGAGATCGATGCTAATGTTATTGCTGACGTATTACCTCATCACCTATTAGTACAGACAACAGCAATAGATCGAGACGATTACCTAGCACATCCAGCTAGCGGTGAGATGATACGTCTTGAGGATGAACAACTTATTACCAAGCTCTATCCTGAACGTCGGCCAAATATACAGTTGGTAATTTCCGACGGGCTCAATGCTAATGCAATCAATGAGAATCTACGCGCAATAATTCCGCCACTTAAAGGGAGATTGACGGAAACTGGTTATCATATTGGCAAAGTAGATATTGTGGTAAGAAATGGGCGTGTCCGTGCTGGTTACTATATTGGTGTCTTGCTTGACACTGAAATTATTATTCACCTCATCGGAGAACGGCCTGGCACAGGGATCAACACACTTTCTGCTTATCTGACTTATGGACGTAATATAGATGGATGCTCACGTTGGCAGACTGGTCTGGATCATTCTTGTACAACAGCAGTATGTGGAATACATAAGCAAGGCAAACAGCCATATGTGGCTGCTGATGAGATTGCCAGATATGTAAAAAGAATGTTTGAGGAGCGTTGCTCTGGTGTTGCTTTAGCTGCATCACATAGGTCTAAACAGAACTAAGATCATCAATAAACAACTATGATTTAATATTAGGACAAAACAGATGAGTACAGACACGCAAGAGCTTCTACAACTACTCATTAAACACTGCGATGGTGATCTATTATTGGCAAAAGAGATCATGCTGCTGTTAGCCAATGCTTTGAAACCGTCCGCAACTACATCAGATTCAAGTAGCGATTTAGCTTCACAGTTGCTAGCCGCTGCAGTAATTACACCACTATCGGGCGGTATTACTAACCAAAATTATCTTATTGAACTAAACGATGAGAAGTTTGTTTTAAGAGTAGGTGGCAAAGGTACAGAGTTACTCGGTATCAATAGAAAACATGAACATCTCGCCAGTCGTATTGCTGCTCAATTAGGCATAGGCGCCGAAGTGATCTTTTCCGATGACTCTATAAATATCTTGCTAACAAGTTTTATTTCTGGACAACTATTAACATCTAAATCAGCAGCAGAGCCTGAAATACTACGACAAGTCGCGCATTGCCTGCAGTGCTATCATAATGGGCCACACTTCCCAGGCATCTTCTCGCCATTTGAGACGGTCCGTAATTATCACAAATTGGCAACCAGTCATGGGGTCTCTTTTCCATACGCTGTAGACCGAGCATTAGTAATAATGGAGCGCCTGGAAAGAGCATTGGAATCAAAATACGATCTACGCCCTTGCCATAATGATCTACTGTCAGCCAATTTTATTGATGATGGTGTGTGTATACGTCTGATCGACTGGGAATATGCAGCAATGGGTGATCCTTTTTTTGACTTAGGCAATTTTGCTGTTAATCAAGAGCTCTCAGAAGAGTCTAGTCGTCAACTGTTAGAATTCTACTTTGGCAAGGTAACTCAGGATGATCTGATACATTTGGAACTTATGAGATTGGCCTCTGACTTGCGTGAATCCTTCTGGGGCTTTTTACAATCAGGCCTCTCTACACTTAACTTTGATTTTAGGGAATATGCGCTTAAGCATCTCGACCGTTTCCTAAAAAATGTCGCAGATTCTCCAATAATCAATCGCTGAAATAAACAGAACAAGGAGCTAGCGCTATGCAGAAGGATGCTAGAGCAGTTATTATCGGTGGTGGAATTGCGGGTGCCAGCCTAGCCTACCATTTGACCGAGTTGGGATGGCAAGATATTGTTCTACTCGATCAAGGACCTTTGCATAATGGTACTACTTCACATGCACCTGGACTGGTTGGTCAGTTACGTTCTTCCGTCAGCTTAACACGCATGTTGATCTACAGTGTCTCACTCTACAGAACTCTTACCATTAATTCCCAGCCAGGCTTTTTCGAAGTAGGTAGTTTACGTCTGGCCTCTTCAAAAGAGCGTCTGCTGGAGTTGAAACGCCAATATGGTTTTGCTAAGAGTGTTGGACTACCAGCAGAATTACTCAGTGCTAGTGAAGCACTACGTCTTTTTCCATTAATGAGTATTAAGGATATAGAAGGCGCACTCTACATACCAACAGACGGTTCAGCACAAGCAACAATACTAGCAGAGGCAATGGCAACAGCCGCTTGTACACGCGGAGCCGTCTGTTATACACAGACTCCTGTTACTGGAATAGTAATCTCTGCAGGTCGTGTACAAGGTATCATTACTTCACAAGGTCAAATAAAGACTGAAAATGTTGTGATTGCGGCAGGTATATGGTCGCCGCGTATTGCAGCTTTAGCAGGTGTCTCGATTCCTCTTATTCCAATGCAGCATCAGTATGTCAAGACTGCTCCAATGGCTGAGTTAGCTGGTAATATTAGCCTCTGTAATCTGCGTGATCCAGATAAGCTGATCTACTTTCGGCAAGATGATAAAAGCTTAGTGGGTGGTGGATACGAAAGAACGCCAGCCGCTTTTGATATTGATAAGATCTCACCAAATGAAAATCCTACACTACTCGAATTTGATCCAGAACGCTTTGATGCTTTGCACCAAGCTGCACAGGAGAGAATAACTTGCTGGCGCGATGCTCAATTGATTAAAAGGGTAAATGGATTGGAAGCGTTCACTCCTGATGGTGAATTTATTTTGGGAGAAGCTCCAACCGTGGCTGGTTTGTGGGTTGCCTGTGGTTTCTGTGCCCACGGTGTTTCTGGCGCCGGTGGAGTTGGCAAAATGATGGCTGAATGGATTGTCAATGGTGAGCCTAGTTTAGATCTATGGCATATGGATTTTCGTCGTTTTGGAGCTTATGCTTCCGGAAAGCGTTATATCAAAGAGCGTGTTAATGAGATATATCGTACTTACTACGACATCTTCTATCCTGCACAAGAGCGTAGCAGTGCGCGCAAATTACGGTTAAGCCCTCTTTACCATCGTCTTGCAGAGCTAGGCGCAGTATTTGGTGAAAAAGCAGGTTGGGAACGACCCAATTGGTTCACATCTAATGAGAATCTAGCGCAAACCTACCATTGGCCGATCCCACAAGGATGGGCTAGCCGCAATTGGTCACCGGCAATTGGCGCCGAGCATCAAGCAACTCGTGAACGTGTTGCTCTTTTTGACGAAACCTCTTTTAGTAAAATTGAGGTGCTAGGCCCACAAGCATTAACATTTCTACAATGGATGACTGACAATCAACTAGATCAGCCCATAGGCAATGTCACTTATACCCAGATGCTTAATCGACATGGTGGAATTGAATGCGATCTTACTGTTACACGTCTGGCTGAAGATCGATTTCAAATAGTTACAGGCACTGCCTTTGGACAACATGACCTCGCCTGGTTACGCCGCCATCTGCCATCTAGTGGCGTTTATCTTAATGATGTTACTTCTAGTACTTGCTGTATTGGTGTGTGGGGACCATATGCACGCGAACTGATGCAACAAGTAAGCGAGGACGATCTTTCCAACTCTGCTTTCCCCTATCATACGGCTCGTTATATTACAATCGCAGAGATACCGGCATTGGCTCTGCGTGTCACTTATGTAGGCGAGTTGGGTTGGGAGATCTACACACCCAGCGAATTTGGCCTTAAATTATGGGATACACTTTGGCAAGCGGGTCAACCATTAGGTGTTGTTGCGGCTGGCTATCGTGCCATTGACTCTTTACGTTTAGAGAAAGGGTACCGTTATTGGAGTGCAGATATCCATTCTGAGTATAACCCTTATGAAGCTGGATTAGGATTTGCGGTCAAACTGCAGAAAGGCGAATTTTTGGGTCGCACGGCACTGGAGCAGATCAAACAGAAAGGTATTGCCAGAAAACTCTCTTGTATTGTTATTGATAATCCAACGATTATTGCACTGGGTGGCGAACCTATTCTTGCTGATGAGAGAGTATTAGGTCGTGTGACTAGTGGTGGCTATGGATATACTGTGCGCCAGAGCAT
>JBFLVQ010000644.1:0-5547 GCA_040758525.1 Acidobacteriota bacterium | reverse complement strand
AGTAATAAGACAAATGCGACGGTGACAAACAACCTTGTAGTTGATAATAGAAAGGCAGAAACAACCGATACAATAGCTACAACAGATGAGAGCGGCGAGATCGGAACAATGCTTGCGCGGCAGCTTTATAAACCGATTGCAGAAGCAACTAACACACTGGCCAACCAACAGACGCGTAAACTGCAAATACATTTACATCCGGAACAGTTTGGAAAAGTGGAGATTGAAATTACCCGTGACTCTCATGGTCGCTTAAACGCACAAATAGTTACTGAAACCGCAGTAGCCTGCGATCTATTAACGGAAGGCATTACCAGTTTGCGCGAATCATTAACAGAAGCAGGGCTAACAGTAGATCATTTAGCTGTGCGTGCAGAGAGTGGTGAGAATGGTGGATTGAACAATCGCTATGAAGGTAATCAAGATAATGACCAGAACCATAATAACAATATAACCCTGCCATCTAAGTCATTAGACGAGGAGAGCGCACCAACCAATACCGGTAATACTCAAAATAGACTTTTAAGCTTACATATTTGAGCACCTGTTTGAAAGGAGAACTTATGAACATCAATTCTAACAATAGAACCGATCAGCTCACTCCCTCACTATTGGGCAACTCGCCAACTAGCAATAGTAGTAGTGCAAAAGGCGAAGATCGAGAAGTATTCCTCAAACTGTTAGTTGCACAATTGAAGAATCAAGATCCGCTGGCACCTCAGGATGGCGCGCAATTTGTTGCTCAATTGGCCCAGTTTAGCTCACTCGATCAATTGATCTCGATAAACCAACAATTGGGTGAACTGCTCAACAAGAAATAGTCATTACTGGTCGGTTTGAAATAGAACCAGGAGGAAGCAATTATGTCGTTTACATTCTCTACTGCGCTTTCCGGCTTGCGAGCTAGTTCCAATTCCCTTAGCGTAGCCGGCAATAATATCGCTAATGCTAATACCACTGCCTTCAAAAGCAGTTCGATAACTTTCGCCGATATCTATTTGGGTTCTATAGGAGCAAGATTCAATGGTGCCGGCGTACCTGTACAGATCGGCAATGGTGTAAGTGTAGCTAGTGTTAACAGGGATTTTTCTCAGGGCAATCTGAGCAGTTCCAATTCACCGACTAATCTTGCCATTGAAGGCAATGGTTACTTTGTTGTAAAAGATTCGGCAGGAGTGCAGTCCTACACTCGTGCAGGCGATTTTATTCTCGATAAGGATGGCTTTCTCGTCACCCCTAGCGGTCAACAAGTACAAGGTTATGCTGCTGTGAATGGTGTCGTGCCACCAGATGCTGCGCTTACTACCTTGCAGGTGCCAATTGGCGAGACGATCGCGCCAAGATTAACTAGTGAAGCCACCTTGCGTATGAATCTTAATGCTGCAGATGCTAATGGCACACAGTTTAATGCTACTGTACAGGTCTTTGACTCATTGGGAAGATCTCATAATCTTAACTTGGTCTTTACCAAAACTGCTGATCTATCCTACTCAGTAACAGCAACACTAGATGGCAATGCGGCTCAAACAACACCTAATCCTGCCGACCTGCAGTTTGATGCCAATGGCAATCTAACAATGCCAGCAGCACCTGCCACACTCTCAATTATGCCTGATCAGGCTCAGCTTAATGGTGCGACACTGCCTTCGATCGACCTCAATCTTTACGAAGCCGATGGAACTGCCAATATAACCAACTTCGCTACTGCTTCCTCAGTCTCCTCAACTACTCAGGATGGATTTCCTGCTGGTGCAATTAGTGGATTGATAACAGATAAAACTGGCACCTTAATAGCGGTCTTTAACAATGGTCAAACCCGTCCAATTGGACAGATCGCACTAGCAACCTTCAATTCACAAGATGGACTGCAGGCTCTTAGTAACAACCTTTTTAGCGAGACAAGCAGTTCAGGGCCACCCTCAATAGGCCGACCCAGTAGCGGTGGTCGTGGCAATGTAGTAGGCAATGCGCTTGAACAGAGCAATGTTGATATTGCTACCGAATTTACTAACCTCATCATTGCTCAACGTAGCTTTCAAGCCAATTCGCGTGTAATTACCACGGTTAATCAGACCCTGCAAGATCTCTTGCAGATCATATAATTTGCGCGGTGCGCTTAAGTAAAGCCGTCTTTTGCCGATAAATAATATCAAGACGGCTTTGTCTTATACATATATATGCTAGTAATCGTAGGCTTAATTGTTGTTTTTGTAAGTGTCATAGGGGGGTTTCTGATAATGCAGGGCCCCCTGCATGTATTAATACAACCCTCCGAAATTATCGTGATCGGCGGTGCTTGTCTAGGCGCAATGGTTGTTGGTGCGCCTGGTAAGATGTTACGACTGGTATTGCAAAAACTGCCCTCCGCTTTTAAGGGATCTCCTTACAGCAAGGATTCCTACCTTGAACTGTTGCGCATACAATACGAAATCTACGTTAATGTCAAGAAAGGAAGCTGGTTGGCGATTGAAGGAGATGTAAATTCACCAGACACTTCTACAATATTCTCCAAATATCCAGGTTTTCTTAATAACCATCATGTGCGCGAGTTCTTCTGTGATGCAATGGTACTACTAGTTAATGGCGCCGCACAGGTGGAAGAGATTGAACAGGCAATGGAAGCCGAGATCGAGACCCACCATGAAGAGAGTACCATTGTGCCTGGAATTCTTACTAAAGCTTCCGATTCTCTGCCAGGACTGGGAATAGTGGCCGCCGTGCTTGGTATTGTAGTAACAATGCAACATATTGATGGGCCTCCTGAAGAGATAGGCCACCACGTAGCCGCTGCACTGGTAGGAACCTTTTTAGGATTGCTGCTTTCCTATGGAATGCTTGCTCCGGTTGCCACCAATCTAGAGAAATTAGCGCAAGATGAGAGTAAATATTATAGCTGCATTAAGGCTGGACTAATCGCTTTTGCCAATGGTGCCGCGCCTGCTACAGCAGTTGAGTTTGCGCGTCGCACTATCTTCAGTTTTGATCGACCTACCAGTGCCGAGTTGGATAAACAGTTGCGGGAGATAAAACCAAGATAGCCACTATATTGTGATAAGGATCACCTATGCTCGATCGTAATGTTAAAAAGCCTCCTCGAGTACGTATCAAGAAAGCTAAAGGACATGGTGGTCATCATGGCGGCGCTTGGAAAGTAGCTTATGCCGATTTTGTCACAGCAATGATGGCGCTTTTCTTAGTATTATGGCTGGTCTCACAAGGAGATCACAAACTGAAGGAATCGATTGCTAACTATTTCCGTTCACCAGGCGCCTTTACTACTACAGAGGGTGGCATCTTCGATGGGGCAATGAATTCAAGCACCGATCTTTCTACTTCACTGAGCACTCAAGATGATCGTCAAGCTCTCTATAGCACTGCAGCATTACTGCGTAAAAAATTCTCTAAACTTGCTGAAAGTGATCAAGTAAAAGTAGACATTACTCGGGAAGGATTGCATATACAGATTCTTGATAAAGCTGAGCGAGTCTCTTTCCAGTCTGGCAGCGCCGAACTTACTCCCGCAGCAAAAGAGATTCTTGATGAGATTGCTATTACTATTTGTGAGCTACCCAATAAGATTCAACTGGGTGGACATACCGACTCTTATACTTTTCCTGATCAAGCTTATACAAATTGGGAGTTGTCCGCAGAACGCGCTAATGCTGCACGTAGAGAACTGGTAGCAAGATGTGTAAAGCCAGAACGTATTGGTCGCATTATTGGTTATGCAGATACCCAACCACTTGTTCCTGATAATCCATTCTCACCTGCCAATCGACGTATTAGCATAATGCTGCTTTGGGCTAAAGATCCTCAAGAGGAGAAGAAGCTGACTGAAAAGGATGAGCAATCTGTTCCGGCAGACTCATCTAAGGAGACTGACGAGGAACTTAATGAAGAAGCGAGTAAGAAAGAGATTTCACGTACTCACTAGAGGTAAATATTTTGGTTAAGATATATCAGTTTACGAACCAGTATCGGCCATTTCAGATTCGGCAATACCAAGTCGTTTTAACTTCTCAACAAAAGTAGTACGCTTCATATTGAGCAGCTTAGCTGCCTGCATCTTATTACCACCGGCCTTTTTAAGCGACTGTAGCAATAGCTCACGCTCGACTTCGCCCACCACAGTATCAAAACAGACATTCTGATTTAATTCTGGTTTTATTGCTGAGAAGGCAAAACGAGAAGAACCCAAAGAAGAAGAGGCTACTTTTTGTACTTCATCCGGCAGATCTTTCAAGCAGACCATCTTTTTTGTTCCGGTTAAAACCGCTGCCCGTTCCATAGCATTCTGTAATTGCCTAATATTGCCAGGCCAACGGTAACCCATTAAAGCTGGCCAAACACTCTCATCAAGATCTTTAGTAGGCAATCCAGCGCTGGCACAAAACCGTGTCAGTAGGCTCTTGGCCAGCAGTGGGATGTCATCGGCGCGCTCACGCAATGGTGGTAACTGCAATTGTACTACATTAAGCCGGTAGTAGAGATCAGGGCGAAAACTACCTTCATCAATACGACGTTCTAGATCCGCGCTAGTAGCGGCAATAACACGTACATCGACCTTTATTGTGCGGGATGAACCGATCTTTTCGAACTCTCGCTCCTGTAATACACGCAGCAGTTTTGCCTGTAGTGGCAGACTCATATCACCAATCTCATCGAGGAAGAGCGTGCCTCCATCAGCCTGTTCAAAGCGACCTTCACGAGCATTCTGGGCACCTGTGAAAGCACCTTTAACATGACCAAAAAGCTCATCTTCCAGTAGCTGTTCTGGCACTGCAGCACAATTGAGGGCAACAAAAGGACGTTTTATACGAGGACTCTGTCGGTGTATGGCACGTGCTAGTAACTCTTTTCCTGTGCCGGTCTCTCCTGTAATCAGTACGGTGGTATTAAAAGGCGCAATGGCCTGGATCTGTTCTAGCAATTCCTGCATTACTTGGGTCTGGGCAACGATCTGGTATGAGCCAGTATCTTCACGCGTGGTTGCGCTGCTTTGCGCGAAGCGTACCGTGACAAGCTTTAATAGGTTCAACAGCTCTTCCATGTTGAAAGGCTTGACAAGAAAATCGATTGCTCCATGCTTCATTGCCTCAATTGCCATCTCGACTGTGGCATGCGCAGAAATGGCTATGATCGCAATACCACTACAGATCCTAGTAAGTTTGGGAATCAATTTGACCCCAGACATACCTGGCAAACACATATCAACTACAGCAATGTCAAAGGTCGCACCCGCAGCATAAGCAAGCGCTTCTTCAGCATTACTGAACGCTTCTACTTCATAATCACTACTGGTGGAAAGCAGTAGTAGCTCTCTTAATTGATCATCATCTTCAACGATAAGTAAGCGTGTACTCATTTGATCCCCCTGGTATTAAGTATCTGTTGGTCCGACGCTACTTAAGTTGAGGAGAAGTGCGCGCCCAGTGAACCCACTGATTAAAAGTTTACGCAATTAATGCGCCATTGTAAATCCAAAATATATAAGTTCTTTAAAGAAAATGATGTGTGTATTTTTACGCTATCTAACTACTAAAACTG
>JBFLVQ010000643.1:0-5556 GCA_040758525.1 Acidobacteriota bacterium | reverse complement strand
AAAGCAGAATTGCTGTACAATGGTGTTATGGAACAACGCTTAAATTTTCTCACTGTGGAAGAATGCCGTCTAATTATCCGCCGCTTTATTGAGGGGCAATCATTGGAGAAATTAGCGCGGTCTTTTCGTGTTAGTATTCATCGCATCAAGCGTGTTATCTCTTTACAAACACGCAATGCCAAATTACTAGTGCTATCTCCGCTTGCCCGTGCGCAATTGCAACAGCGTAAAGCCAAGCTGGTTAGGAGCAATAGAGGTACACGTAATATCAATGCTAGATTGACAGAAGCTGCGGTACTGAAAATTAAGCGTCTGCTAGCTGCTGGTAAACACTCTAAGACTAGGCTTGCCGAGATGTTTAATGTTACCACCACAACTATTGGTATGATCGAACGCGGTCAAAGTTGGAGTTGGCTTAAACCTAACAGCAAACCGACCAAAAAAGAGGCTGTTAATGCTGGCGATATTGGGGTATCAGCTTATACCGCGCCTCAGGCTGCCAGTAAGCTTGGTCTTGCTCCTGACACCATCTATATGTGGATTCGTAGAGGGTGGATTAGAGGACGCAAAGTTGGTTCATATTGGTATTTCACCACGCAGCAGGTAAATGCGGCTATTGCCAAGTACGGCACGGTTCACAAAAGAGGTCGCAAACGCAATAATCGCTAATTTTAGTGGCAGGATAGAAGGCAAAAGGGACAAAGAAGCGGCTGCACCCTTTTGTCTTCTCTACTTGTTTGGGAATATCTAGTGATCTAATGAAGCTCCCTCTACAATAATACCCAAGTCAGAGAAGATCGCATAAAATCAGGGTTTTTAGGTAACTGCCAAAATCTTTTTCTTAAAAATGATAATATGAGTTAATATTGGACGCTTAATAGCAAAGAATTTATTCTATGCTTGAAAGGAAAAAGTAGGGATGACCAACGCACATACTGTGGCAACTAAGGAAGAGTCAACTGTAGAAATACCTATAGTGATAGATCTTGGTAAAGAGAAAAGCAAACGGATCAAAGCGCTAAAAAGAGGGCGGGGAAAACTTTTGGATGAAGTCGCCGCAGCAGTAGAAGAGGTACGTGCCAATTTAGGCGATGAGGCAAATGGAAAGGTATTGGTGCCGGTTGTTCTAATATATAGAAAGAAGTCTAGGCGCAGGAAGAGAGGCATTAAATTCCCATTCTTACTATCGTAAACAATCTTTCAATTACTGAAATGTAAGAACAGGAGTGGAGTTTATGGCATCGATAAACGATCCTAACCAGAACGAAAAGGTAAATGCTTCGGTTTCCACCAACTCAGTATTAGAGCCAACTGTTGGGCGAATAAGAACCGTACGAGTTATCAAAAAAGCAAAGAAGAAACGCTATTCAAAGGGCCTCAAGGATCTACAAAAGTTTGAAGATGGCCTTTCCAAGTCAGCACGTCGAATAAGCCGAGCCTTAGCCAGTGGTCTGACAACCTACCGAAAAAGACGTAATAAATCTGCCAGTAAACGGCGGGATGGAGCAATTAGGGATGGACTGGTAAACTGGAGCAAAGGGCTTGGTAAGACTCTGCGCAAAGCAAGTGATGCCCCTTATGATATCGCGAAATCGGTCAACTCAAAAAAGATCACCCGTGAACTGCGTAGAGCCTTCCGTTTTATTACAAGATAACGATTAATCGGAAAGCTTACCATCTCTATACGCCATTTGGACAAGTTAAACCTGGTCAACGACCAGGTATTGGCTTGTACAGCTATGGCATTTACAATCTTAGCAGTAATAGATCAGAGGCTTTTTAAGGGGTGAGAGGACACTATATATTAAACCTCATAGCTGGAGTGCAAATATTTAAATGCACAAGCGTAAATCTATACCGTCAGTAGATAATCAAAAGACTGAATTGATCCCAGCTAAACAAATTGGCCAGGTTTTAATAGCCAAACGGAAAGAGCCTAACAGACAGATTGGTAAGATCCAGCGTGCAGTAAATACCGGCCTCAACCGTTGGATAAAGACAAAAAGAGAGTTTATTAAAGAAGCCTCAGATACTCATCTATCTATACCAACTGCCAATACCAGCAAAGAGAAGCAGACCCTGGATAATCTATTAGAGCTTGATGAGCAGATAGATGTCGCCTATCTGAATACAAACAACAATGGACATTTTAGTGAAAGTCCTGTGGCTAAGATTCAAGCCTCTTTACCACGACGTCAGCCGCTTAAGGTCAAAACCTCTAGTTCCTCGATCCCGCCTTATATGCAGGCACTAGTATTCAAAGCGGGTTCAATCAAGACATTCACACGTCTGCTGATCTGGTTTAGCGCCATTGTTCGTTGGTATCTGCATATTATTTGGGATAAGTTGACTGGAAATGACAGCCTGGAGAATCGTGCTTTACGATTGCGTACAATTATTGAGGGTGTTGGTGGCACAGCAATCAAAATAGGCCAGCAGGTTTCTATGCGCATAGATCTTTTACCATATGCCTACTGTGCAGAACTCTCTCAGATGTTGGATAAGGTTAAGCCATTTCCTAGCCATCAGGCAGTCGCTACAATTGAAAGACGCTTAGGAAGATCACTCGATGAAATTTTTACTGCCTTTGATCCAGAACCGATCGGCTCGGCCTCGGTAGCCTGTGTTTATCAAGCTATCCTCAAGAATGGCGAGAAAGTGGCCGTTAAAGTGCGACGTCCTGGGATTGGCGAACTCTTTGTTGCTGATTGTCAAGCGCTCTCTTGGTTGATGAGATTAATGGAGTACCTTACGCTGGTCCGTCCTGGCCTTTCTCGTAATTTCCTCTATGAATTTCGTAATATGCTACTTGAGGAACTCGATTTTTCTAAAGAGGCACGTTATACAGATCTCTTTCGTCGGCAAGCAAGAAAGCGCTTTAATTACTTTTCTGCACCTCGTATATATCCAGAACTATCGAACGATGAAGTGTTGATAGGCGAGTTTGTTTCTGGTATATGGTTAGGCGAGTTGATTACTGCAGTGGAGATGAATGATGAAAAAGTCCTCTGCTATCTGCGGGAGCACAATATTGATGCAAAGACTATTGCAAAGCGATTAATACGGGCCAATCAATATGGAATAATGGAGAGCCTTTTCTTCCATGCCGATCCACATCCATCAAATATCTTGATACAACCAGATAATAAATTGGTCTTTATAGATTTTGGTTCCTGTGGAACATTTATTGAAAAAGAGCGCAAGATCTGGCAGCAGTTGGTCTATTATCAAGATCAAGATGATATTGGCCATATGGTGCAATGTGCGATAGCTACACTTGAGCCATTGCCTCCAATAGATATCGATGAGTTTGCGAAAAAGTTAGAGATGTCTTTCTGGCAGAATATGAATGCTATTGATAGCAAGCATTCTAAGTGGTATGAACGGACTTCTGCAACACTCTGGATCAGCCTGTTAAATCTGGTCAGAGAATATAATATGTCGATGAATCTCAATACACTTCGCACAATACGGGCAACACTACTTTATGAGACCGTAGCAGCGCGACTACATAATGACCTTAAACTCTATGATGAGATTCGCAACTACTACAAACTCGCCGGCAAGCAGGCTCGTAAGCGTGTACGCAAAATGGTAAGTAAAAGAATGACGAGAGGGTTGAGTAATGTAGATTATTTACGGCTTGAACAGCTATTTGAGATGGGCAACCGAATAATCTACCTAACACAACGTCTGCTCGATACCAATCCTTACAGATTTTCGCTGATGATTAGCAAAGATGCTTATGTGCTCTCAATTATCTTCAGAACAACAGTTGCAATTATCGCTCCATTATTTATTTTTGCTACTTACCGAATTATTTTCATTCCTGACTTCTCTTTGATCGATCTGCTAACTATCTTCAGTAGTCCGATCTTTAGCAAATTCTATTTTCTCTTTGTTGTGCTGACTTTATACCTGAACTTACGTCGTATCTACTACCGTATTGGCGACAAAGAGGTTACGCGCGACAACACAACCGGTTTAAGCTAATGGTAGACCCTCCATTATATTTACTTGTGTATTGGTACGTATAACCCGAGCAAGTTCAAAACCAGCAGCAGCAAACAGGCTACGATATTGAGCCTCGGTACGCTCAGCGCCACCAGTAAACACCAACATCATAATATCGGTAAGCTTGGAAAACATAGGTTGATTATTCTCTTCTAGCGCCATCTCGATAACCAATAGTTTTCCTTGTGTAGAGATTGCCCGACGACAGTTTTGCAAGATCGCAATACTACGCGCATCATCCCAGTCATGTATAACTTGAGAGATTAAGTAGATATCGCCTCCACTGGGCACGGCTTCAAAGAAGTTTCCTCCCACTACCTGACAACGGTCTGCTAATCCCACAGCAGTGAGACGTTGTTGAGCCTGTTCAACGACAGGTGGTAGATCAAAAAGCACACCCTGCAGATCTGGGTAGGCCCTTAATATCGACTCAATCATCAAGCCTAAGTTTCCTCCCACATCGACTACCTTATGAGCTTTCGAGAAGTCATATGCTGTTGCTACCGAACTGAAATAGAGTTTCCAGACTGCTATTAGTGTTTCACCAAAAGATCTTCCTAACTCAGCATTTTGTGGATTCATCAAAAAATCAAAGAATCCCATGCCAAACAGATGTTGAAAAGCGGTTTCCCCAGTCTTTACACTATGCAGTAGATTGCCCCATAACTGATAGCTAATACCACCGCAGAATCTTGCCAGTGCGCGTAAAGAATCTGGCGCATCACTGGTTAGGCATTGGGCAATCGGTGTGATTTCAAAACATCGTTGATCAACTTCAGCAAAGATACCAAAGCCAGCCAGTGCTCTCATCACACGGTATAGAGAAGGTGTATGCGAGCCAGTAGCAAGAGCCAGTGCATCGATACTCTTGGGGCCATTCTTCAAGAGATCGGCGATGCCAAGTTCTGCTGCGACATAGACTAGATTGGAAACCCAGCTAATTTGAATCAACTGTGCGATATCAGCAGAGCCAGTCAATGGTCTGCCTTGCCAAGTCGCCATCATTCTATTAAAGATCTCATTATCATTCATATATATGCACTCCAAAAATAGAGAAAATTGTTACCATTGCAACAGTAACGCTTCTTGTGAAAAACCAGATCCCATTGCAATCATTAAACCATATGCTCCTGGCGCTGGTCGCTCACCGCTTAAGATTTCATCAAGCATAAAAAGAACCGTAGGCGAAGAGATATTACCAACCCGTGCCAAGATCTTACGACTCAAACTCAATGCTTCATCATCAAGATTAAATGCTTTTGTTACCGCCTGAATCACTTTGGGACCACCAGGATGTACAATCCAATGTCGTATCTTACTAATTGGTAAATGGTGATTGGCTAACAAGGGTGCTATTAATTGTGGCAAACTTTCGCCGGCCAATTCTGGTACTTCTGGTCTAAGAATATTGCGATAGCCGCTCTCAAACAATACCATCCCCATTATATGTTGGCTGTTTGGCACCAATAAAGAACGAGTGTCGATCACTTTAGGTCCACCCGATGTTGCTAAAGGATGAGCATTGCCTACCATTAACACTGC
>JBFLVQ010000642.1:0-5576 GCA_040758525.1 Acidobacteriota bacterium | reverse complement strand
GCTCATCTATTCTTCCAATAAACTCTATGTTCCCATCTGCTAGGTATCGTGCCATATCTCCACTTCGATAGAGTCTGTCCCCTTCCTGTTTGCTATATGGATGTGGGATAAACTTCTCTGCTGTCAATTCTGCTCTCTGCCAATATCCTCTTGCCAGTCCTATCCCTCCTATATGTAGCTCTCCTGCTATCCCTATTGGCACTGGCTCTAATTCCCTATCCAGTAGATAAGTTTCTACATTTCCGATCGGTTGTCCTATTGGTAAGATAGAAAGGCTTGCACTATCCCAATCTGGCTCATAGGTCGTTGTTGTGACAGTTGCTTCGGTGGGACCATAAGTATTGATCCATCGGATCCGTTCAGCTCCATTTAATCTTCGCCAGGTTTGCAAACATTCTAAAGAAGCTTTTTCCCCTCCTACAATAACCACCCGCAGTGACGATGGCAAACTCTCTTTTAATAAAGACAACTCATTAACCAATTCATGCCAGTAAACCGTTGGGAAATTAACTATGGTCAAATCAGCGCGATCTGCAAACCTCAGAAACTCTGTACCTGTTAACAGAATATCTTCCCAACGAACCACTAACGTGGCTCCTGCCAACCAGGTAGGAAATATCTCTTCTACAGCGGCATCAAAACTTATTGAGTGAAATTGCCAAACACGATCTACCGCAGTCAAATTGATCTTTTTGGCCATTGCCAAATTGTGATTCAATACTGCTCTATGTGATACTGATACACCTTTGGGTTTACCTGTAGATCCAGAAGTGTAGATGATATAGGCAAGATTTTCTGGACTAGCTTGATTTATTGGTGTCACATCACTCTGGCAAGAAATTTTCTCCCATTCTAAATCAAAACAGATAATATGGGCAGCCTGATTGGGTAGATCCGTCAACAGACGTTGCCGAGTTAACAATACTTTAAGCTGTCCATCTGCTAAGATAAAACTCTTACGTTCCTTTGGATAGTTAGGATCAATCGGAACATATACACCACCTGCCTTAAGCACACCAAGTAGAGCAATCATCAATTCTACAGATCGTTCTAGGCATATTCCTACATGCGTTTCTACACCTACACCAATGTAGATCAAATAGTTCGCCAATTGATTAGCTCGACAGTTCAATTCTTGATAGCTAAGCGTAATATCGGCACAACTAAGCGCAACAGCATAAGGAGTATGCTCGGCACGCTCAGTAAAAATTTCGTGCAGACATTTTTCATCGATTGGGTAAACCTCTTTTTGTGCCCACTTCTGTAGTAGTTGTTGACGTTCTGCGGTTGTCAATATCATGAGATTTGCCAGTGGTTGTGCGGGAGAAGTGGCAATATTCTCTAATAATACTTGGAAATGTCCAGCCATTCTTGCCATGGTAACAGAATCGAACAAGTCAGTGTTGTACTGCCAGGAAGCCGCAAGTTCTCCATGTGATTCCACCATGGTTAGCATTACATCATAGGCGACTACCTGTTGTTCCAAAGTAAAAGATTCTAATTGTAATCCGCCTAAATTCATACTTGCGCCCCGTTCACCAAGAATAAATGGTGCTAAACCTTCTGCATTCAATTTATGTGGTTTCTGAAGAATAAAAACGGTTTGGAATAATGAGGAATGGCTAGCATCCCTAAGAGGATGCAATCGCTCTACCAGTAAATGCGAAGGAAAATCTTGATGCTCCAATGCGCCTAGTACTGTAGCGCGTACCTGCAATAGCAAAGATTTTACCATTAGATTATTTGACAATCTTGCTCGTAAAGGTATTAAGTTGGCGAAAAACCCAACGATACCTTCAAACTCTGCTCGACTGCGTCCTGCAAATGGCGAACCGATCAGAATATCTTGCTGACTTGTGTAACGATACAGCAAGATTTGAAAGGCAGTTAATAACACCGTATAAAGTGTTACTTCTTGTGCATTGGCAAAAGCTTTTAACCATTCAGTTGTCTCTCTATTAATAACAAATGGCCAGGATTGACCAGAATAGGTTTGTATTGGTGGCCGTGGACGATCTGTAGGCAAATTTAATACTGTTAATTCACCAGCGAGACTCTCTCGCCAATACTGCCAATGCCGTTCACCTTCGGCAGCAGCCAACATTTCTGATTGCCAGCGTACATAATCGGTATACTGATTTGTTAGCGAAGGCAATTGTGCCTCTCTATGAGAAAGTTCTGCCTGATATAATTGACTCAACTCATCTGTAAGAATTACCACTGACCAAAAATCGAAAGCGATATGATGTACTACGAGCAAGAGAATCTGATCATTAATGGATCTAGTATAGACAGAAAGACGTAGTATTGGTCCTTTCTCTAGATCAAATGGGCGATGCGCGACTTTGATCAAACTAGCATTCAGCTCCTCCCAACTCCATACGGAGGCATCTATACAATCAATATTAAACTGAAAATCTTCTTGTACAATCTGAACCGGCTTATCATCACGCAAGACATAAATAGTACGCAGGCAAGGATGGCGATGTATGAAAGCACGAAATGCATTTTGTAAAGCCTCTACATTCAGCCCAGCGCGCACGCGCAATGCTAATATAATGTTGTAAGCTGCACTTTGTGGCGCCAACTGTTGTAAGAACCATATTGCTTGTTGTCCATAAGAGAGCTTATGTTCATGACACTGCTGCTCTCCCTGTGTTAATGCAATAACAGACTTACTTAATGATGACATCAACAGATCGAGCACTTGACCGGTCAATTGTTTAATGCTTGGCCCCTGTAGAAAAGCTATCATTGGCAAGGCTATGCCTAATCTTAGTTCAAGGCGATTTTTCAGCTCAACTGCCAATAGAGAGTCAAAGCCAAGATTATAGAGTGATTGCTCATCATCAAGTTTCTCCGAAGGGAGTCTTAATACCTTAGCTATCTGTTCTCGTATATAGTCGAGCAGCAATTGCCATCGCTGAGTAGGCGCCGCAGCAATAAATTGGTCGCGCTCGTTGGCCTGATTATCATCGTGCTCCAATGGCTGATTAAACAGTTTTGATAGTAGTGGCGATTGTGCGGCCAGCGGATAGAATTGTTGCCATTCTTGCCAGTTAGCATTTATAACCGCAACTTGAGTAAGATCTTCTGAGAGTAGTTGAGCAAAGATCTCCAATCCCTCAGCAGGTGGAATTGCTCGCATACCACGTAGCGAAGCATGCCTAGAGCTATCATATTGCTTAGCTACACCTAAACCTAACCAGGCACCCCAATTGATACTCAGTGCTGGTAACCCGACTGCTTTTCGATAATGAGCCAGCGCATCCAAAAATGCATTAGCGGCGGCATAGGCACCCAAACGTGGAGAATTCAGTAGCGCAGAGGCAGAAGAGAAGAGAACAAAGAAATCGAGCTGGGTATCTTTGAACAGATGGTGTAATAGTAATCCTCCAATCACCTTAGGCTGTAGAATTTCTTGTAATGATGCTATATTCAACTGCAATAAAGTATCATCCTTAGCCTCTCCGGCTGCATGTATTACACCACGTATTTGCGGCCATCCTTCTACACGATAAGCTTGCACAAAAGCGGTCAACTGCTCTTCATTGCTTACATCAAGTGAAACCACCTGAACAGAAGCCCCTAAAGCTTCTAACGCTTTAATGGCAGCAATCTTCTTTGCCAATAGACTCCCTGTTTCCAGTTGCTGCCACTGAGCACGTATAGGAAGTTGAGTACGACCTATTAGTATCAACCGTCGCGCCCCTTGTTCTACCATCCAATGGGCAATTAGAAGGCCCAGATCTCCCAACCCTCCAGTTATTAAATAAGCACCATCAGCATGAAACCGGTAAGGTTTTTGTTTAAGCCTTCTTTCCTTATGCACTAGTCTGGCAACAAAACGTTCTTTTCCACGTAGAGCAAACTGATCTTCACCATCAGGATTCCATATCTCAGCGAATAGTTGTGCCGCTGAATCAGTAACCGTAGCATCAGGATCTAGATCTATCAATCCACCCCAAAACTCAGGCTGTTCCTGAGCAATAGTACGACCAAACCCCCAAAGCGGTGACTGTAGTATCGTTAAATCAGAGTGAGTCTGTGTTACTGGTAGTGCGCCCTGTGTCACCAACCATAAACGCGGCACTTGCTGCCAACGTATTGCTGTCAACTCCTTAATCAACTGTAAAACACTACCACACACAAGAGCATTTGCAGATGCTAACAGATCAGTTGTTGTTGCTGCAGTTGTAACAACATCAATACTACATAGATGAATAACTCCACGGCAGGATGGTGATTCGTCTTTTTCAAAAAGCCTTAACCACTCTTGATAATTATTTTGATAGATAAGCAGGCATTCCTCACCTTGCAATCTTAGTAGTTCGCACAACTGTCTGCCTATTCCACTACTATCAGCAAAGATCAACCATCTTCCTGTTGCTACATATTCAATAGACTGTTCTTTCTTGAGATTGTAACTAGGTTGCCATTCTATTTCATAAAGCCAATTTTCCAGATTCTCTGTAGCATCATAATCGGGCCCGAAAACCAATTGCTGTACGCGCGCTCCTATGACTTCAGCAACAATCTCTCCGGTCTCTGTGATCAAGCGCACATCTCCTTCAAAAACACCTTTACTCTGATCGGTTTTTGCTGTGTCACTCGCTTGACTCCATAGTGGTAGGGTAATTCGAGAGTAAATACGTAATTGAGCTATATGAGTTGGCATAAAGACACGCTCAGTGGTGACCTCAATAGAAGTGGATGGTTCTTCAATAAATTGACTTAAGCCAACCTGTAAGCAAGCATCAAAGAGCGCTGGATGCAGGTAGTATCTATTGATCTCGGCCTGCAGTTCTGGTACCGGCTGCAGATAACCTAACGCAATACCATCTTTTCGCCAAAGTTTATCAATACTCTGAAAACTAGGGCCGTATTTAAATCCATACTCAGCTAACTTAAAATAGTAGTCCTGTTTGCTAATCTCTATTTGATAATCTGCAGATAGTTTCTCTATTACCTCTCTAGCTAATAGTGGTTTAGCAAAATTCTTCTGCTCTAAAACTACTATACCAGTAGTGTGTAGTGTCCAATCTCCTACATTACGATGAGCATCTCTTAATCGGCTAAAAATACGAAAAGCATTATTCCCGCTTGATTTTTGTGTAAATATTACTTGTATTACGCAAGCACTATTAGATGGTAAAACCATGGCTCTGCGAAATTCTATATCCATTAGAACCTGAGGCACAGCGCCAAAAATTTCGTAAGCGGCAGCTAAGACAATTTCTATATATGCTGTTGCTGGCAATACTGTGGTACTATCAATTTTGTGATCGCTCAAATAACCGAATCGATTTAGTGTTAACTCCATTTGCCAGATTTGATCTGTCGCAGGCTCAGCAGATTTCATATATATACCAGCAAATGGATGGTGTTGGTGATGCTGGCGTTCGTATAAAGCTTGCCAACGATAGTCTTCATCCTTATAGGACTCAAAATCAAGCCAGTAGCGTTCACGTTGCCAAGAATAGTTAGGCAAACAGACAAGCCTGCCAACTGGATAAACCTTGCGCCATTGCACTGGATAGCCTGCTACATAGATTCCTGCTAGCCCCTTCAGCATC
>JBFLVQ010000641.1:0-5584 GCA_040758525.1 Acidobacteriota bacterium | reverse complement strand
AGAGCCAGGAACACTGGCTAATGAAAAAAGATTCTGCGGCTGACTTAAGCCTGGAAAGAGTGGCCCACTCAATTCAAAGGGCGCATCCGATATCAACCGCTGGTAAGCATCAACATTAACAAAAGCCTCGAACTTGTCCGTTACACCAAAAGCCATATTGATGGGAGTCTGTAATATATCGACATCGCCGGGATCACGATCATAATTGTTAACAAATAGACCGAGATTGAATTCCCCCCTCTTAAGGGTGGAGGAATCGTATACAGTAAAAAGCCCTGTGGCACCGGTCACGGTAGGATTAGTTACTCGCCGCTTCTCTCTCTCAGTATCTTGAGCTAAAACGATCGCAGTGAGCAACAACACTAACGAAAAGGCCGTTAGTATTGCCTTTGCTGGTCTCATATGCACCTCCTGTTGTCTCTCCCTTTCAAACGCCTCAACACATCTGAATCAACTGTCACGGGAACAGAAAAGATCGCGATCGATATCGCTATCATTTCTCGTTTATGTTCTCCAACCCCCGTTTGTCGAAAGATTACCTACAGTATGGTGTACCGGAAAAAAACTCCCAATCTATGCTTATACACGCTTGACGATCGGGCGTCAACACTGTTTTGACAATGAAACAGCTTTTCCACAAGCCAAAAATGCGGCTTTTACAACAAATAAAAACTCGCGACAATGATTTCCATCGTCGCGAGAACTTATCATTAGCTTGAAAGATCGCGATCAAATTGCCCTTTAGATCTTGATCGTAGTACCATCAAACTTGGTCAGTGAGAACCCGCCAAAATCTTCAACAAAACCGCCTGCCTCAGGTAATTCGCGCAACAACTGAATGGCTGAGTGCTCTTTAACTGCAAGTAGGGGTTGCCAGCATCACATCGCGCTCCTAGGCCTTTAGCTAAAATACTTGTATCTAAAATAGAGGATTGCTGGGAAATCGAAACCAGACTATTATAACTTGTTAAAAGGTAGTAAAATAACTCCATACGATAACTTTACCTAACAATGGCAGGTGTTAGCAACTTAATTGTTATAGCAATAAATAATCTATTTAACTGAGTGGCGCAAGAGAGTAGCAGCAAGGGGCGGTCGCGTCACCCCTTAATGCCAAAATTATGCATAAACACCGCGTAACTTCACATCATAAGCAACACGATCAATAGCAAGCATGTAAGAAGCGATACGCATATTTACACTATGGCTCTCCGAGTACCGTACCACCTCGTGGAAGCTTGCCACCATAGTGTCTTTGAGGCGTTCGTTAACAACATCTTCACGCCAGAAGAAACCCATACGATCCTGTACCCATTCGAAATAGCTTACCGTTACACCACCCGCATTGGCGAGAATATCTGGAATAACAAAGATCCCTTTATCAGCCAGTACTTGATCAGCAGAAGCGGTAGTGGGACCATTGGCGCCTTCACAGAGGATCTTGCATTTGATCTGGTCGGCATTCTTAGTAGTAATCTGGTTTTCTGTCGCGGCTGGCAAGAGTACATCACAATCTAGCTCAAGTAGCTCTGAATTGCTCACCTGCTCAGCTTCTGGATAACCTTCAAAGGATTTATTCTTCTTAAGATAGTCTAGTACTTTGGCAATATCTAATCCTTTGGGGTTATATAGACCACCTTTGATTTCAGAAAGGCCAACCACACGATAACCCGACTCATGTAGTAATTGCGCACTGATACCACCTACATTGCCCGAACCCTGAACCACTACACGGGTATTACTCGGCTCTAAGTTGAACTTCTTGCAGGCTTCGTTAGTGACAAAAAGAAGGCCTCGTCCAGTCGCCTCACGTCGGCCACGTGAACCGCCAATCTCAATCGGCTTACCAGTAACTACTGCCGTGACGGCATGACGAGCGTGCATAGAGTAGGTGTCCATAATCCAGGCCATTACTTGATCATTGGTATTCATATCTGGTGCTGGGACATCTCGCTCTGGTCCAATAAAATCGAGTAACTCAGCAGTGTAACGACGTGTCATACGCTCTAACTCCCCTTGCGACATCTTTGAAGGATCACAGATGATCCCTCCTTTAGCACCGCCAAAGGGAATATTGACAACTGCACATTTCCAGGTCATCCAGGCTGCTAGCGCCCTTACCTCATCAATCGTCACATCTGGTGAATAACGTATGCCGCCTTTAGCCGGTCCACGCGCAAAGTTATGTTGTACACGATAACCAGTAAAGATCTCATACTGGCCATTGTCCATTAATGTCGGTATATAAACCGTGATCTCGCGGTTGGGGGTGCGTAAGATACGATAAATGTTAGGATCGAGATTGAGTAAGCTTGCCGCTTCATCAAAACGCGACATCATAGACTCAAATGGATTATCCTCCTTAACCACCTTCGCATCGTCAGCGAATGGGCTCATTGTCATAGGCCGTCATCCTCTCTTCTCTGTAATGATATGCAAATATTGGATATGCTTGGCTATACGGGAGGCAATTTTAACTTATGCGCGGTACTATTACCACCAATTTTAACAACCTCAGATAATCCACTTACTAACATCAAACTTAGGCACCACAACCACAACTTAATAACTCGCGCGTCTTTGTTCCCTCGATCCGGTAGAGAATTGTTGCCTCACCTTCGTAATAGCGACTATGTACCGCTATTTCCATCACCCCGTCACCATCAACATCGAGTACCGCTACTACCGAGTATTCATTAGGAGCATCAAATTCTCCTGCCTTGATGTGATACTCTTCATTAATAGGGACGGTGACAACCTTCCCCTCGACAAGTTTGCGTAGTAGCACAAGCGAGTAATCACCAGCCTGAGAATTAGCATCTAGCTGGCCAGCACGAAAGTTGGTAGCATTAATAAGTACTTCTTCTACGCCATCACCTTCTAGATCGATACGAATAACTTGAGTAAGATTTATCTTGGGGTTTGTAATTCCCTTTTGCTTAAGAATTTCACCTATTGCCTCACGATAGACCGCATCGGTTGTAGAAGTAAGCTTGGGCGTACGTGGTAATGCATTCCAACTGCCAGCTATCGCAATCGCTCCGGAACCTGTGGGAGCAGGAGAGAGTACTACTTCAAAAGTATCTACACAAGGTTCACCGACAGAAGCAGGTTTTTTACCTGTTGCTTCACCAGTTAATCCGGTTAGACCATAAATACGGTATCTCTCACCACCCTTTAACAGTGCCTTTGCCGCTTCGGCAGCTAGCAGCTTACCGTCTTGCACTGCTCCCATTAAACAACCCGCGTTAACCGATTTTAAATCCAGAATCGGATACACCTCTTTAATAGCAGCTCTGCCACTATTAACACCCTGGATCAACATTAAAGTAATTGTAAAAAAGAGCATTAACCTTCGCATCAACATAGTATCTCCTACTTGATAATGAGAATCTTATCGCGCTTACCTTCTCGGTCTCTTTTTTGCCTGCCACTCTTCGACAAGGATTGCCCAACGTTCATGATCGCGCCAGCGACCGCCAATCTTAAGATAACGGCGTGAATATCCTTCTAGGGTAAAACCTGCACGTTTGACCAGTGCTAGCGAAGCTAGATTAGTAGGTTGAATATTGGCCTCGATCCGATGCAATTTCAACTTGAGGAAAGCATACTGTAATACCAATTGTATCGCCTCGGTCATATAACCTTGACTAGCATAGGGCGCACCAATCTGGTAACCCAGATAGGCACTCTGAAAACTACCTCGACAGATCTGACTCAAATTGATTGAACCAATAATATCACCCTCAATCACTCTACATACGAAAAACCCGGCAAAATCTGAACGCCGACAACGCTTCATATATTCGGCATATTGGGTGGGCTTTATTGGCGGATAAGACCAGCCTTTATGAAAATGTCTACTTATCTGATTAAGAGCGATAAATTCATCACAATCATGCTGTCGGGGTGCACGAATATAGACACACTGGCCCACCAGTAAAGCCTTGTCAAGCTTCTTGCTCTGCTTTGCACACATAAGTTCAAATTATGCTACTAAGCCACTTATCTTGGCCAAGTATAACAGACATTTTTTACTACCAGCGAATACTTTTCTTGTGCTATTCCCCAACGATGCTATTAACAGACTCTGTTAGCTTATTGTTAGTAATAATAGAAACAATGGTGACAATTATGAGAAAAATAGTTCTACTGGTAATAATAGTATCTTGGATAATCATTTCATCACTATTTTTGTCGATCGTTCAGGCACAAGAGATAGAACGATTCCCACCTATGCATGAGAAAGAGAACTTGCTATTACTAGCAGCTCAAGAAGGAAACTTAAAAAGTGTCCTAGACCTGCTTGCCGCAGGTGCACCTGTCAATACTCAAGATGAATACCAACGCACCCCGCTACTGCTGGCATTGGAGTACCATAATGCTTATACAGACTATCACCCTAACCATTCCGAGATGGTTGCCAAGCTAGTGAAGATACTTGTCACAGCCGGCGCCGATGTGAATGCGCGGGAAGTTCGTTTTGGCCGTACCGCACTAATGTGGGCAGCATATAATCAAGATTTAGAGAGTATAAAAGCCTTACTAGCGGCAGGCGCCGATGTTAATGCAGGTAATCTAGACACGATCAATTACGGTAAAACCACGCTCATGGAAGCAGTAGAAAACACTGAAGCAGTACGTATATTGCTGGCAGCAGGAGCAAGTGTCAATGCCCACAATGCAGTGGGCGAGACAGCCTTGATGCTAGCGGCAGCAGCAGGCAAGCAAGATACCGTTAAGCTACTACTAGCCAGTGGCGCCTATGTTAATACCAAAACTGTTAATGGAGAGACTGCGCTGATACTAACGATACAAAACAGTAATGCTGGAGAGGATGAGAGACAGGCAGAAAACTACCAGATCACGCTTAAAACCTTGCTTGCCGCGGGTGCCAATGTCAATGCTCTTGATGAAAGATTAGGCATTACTGCGCTTACCTGGGCAGTGTTACAAAACCGTATCGATCTGTTACAAGCATTAATTGAAGCTGGTGCTGATATTAATGCTAAGAATACCAATAATGGTCATATCAGTGATCACATACAGGAGAAGTTTCCTGCTACGGCGCTGATTGCGGCTGTGATAAGAGGCGAATCAGGGATCGTTAAAGCGCTTATTGAAGCGGGCGCAGATCTTAATGGCAAAGATAGTAAATATGGTATGACTCCACTAATGTATGCAGTGGAAGAGGATCAGCTAGAAGTCGTGAAACTGCTAGTGAAGTCGGGGGCGAAAGTGAATATTAAAGATCGATCTGGTAGGACTGCTTTAATGCGTGCGGTTGCTGCGGATCGTCAAGATATCGTCAAGGTGCTGCTCTACAATGGTGCAAATCCAAAGATTCGCAGCAACCGAGGCAAAACCGCTTTGTATTTTGCTAACGAGAACGGCTATGATGATAAGGATGAAATCCTGAGATTACTCAAGGCGGCATCCTTAAATATGACCGCCCCATGATGATGAAATGCGGCGTCTACTAAAAATACTTAAGATTTTCCTAGTCTTCTTTCTCTTTACACTGCTTGCGCTAGTACTGATCTTGCGTCTACGTTATGGTGGAGGAGAATATTTTGAAGATAGA
>JBFLVQ010000640.1:0-5588 GCA_040758525.1 Acidobacteriota bacterium | reverse complement strand
GGTAGGAAAAGCGATTTGACCAGTGCCATTCAATGGCAATGATCAAATCACTTTGGTGCGCTGTAATAGTCCCCCCCCTAAGAATTATCACAAAAAGTAATTAGCGGTTAGGAAGCGGCAATGAAAGACCTACTTCTGTTTTTAGTTCTTCTCTTCTTTGTCTATACGCCTGTTGGGCAAGATAGTGGCAGTTCAGATGAGCCCCCAATACACAAGATCGAGCAGTTGGAGCTTGTTAACCTTCCTCAATTGAATAAAAGTGCAGGGACATCGATCTCGCTAGGTGATACTTCGCAAAACAGTACTCGTTGGTCTGTTCAGTTTCGCTTAAAGAATCTTACTCCTAAAACAGTAAAGAAGGTTTACTGGTATTTTAAATTGTTAGATTCTCCAGAGAAGAAGCTAAACAAGGTATTCGAGACCAAGCGTAAGATTAAAGCGCAAAATGATTCCGAAATAGCAGAGGAGTTTAACTGTAATCCACAACTAATATCTCCACAGCTTAAGTTTACCGTTGAAATAACCCGTATTGAGTATGAAGATGGTAGCCATTGGGAGTATCCCGCAGCTAAACCAGACAAGGAATAGATTAAGATAAAATTACCCACTAACGTAACGCATCTACCAGCGGGCGACCCTGGCAAGCTGCGGGGGGATTTATTTTAAGAATCGTCGCTATTGTGGGGGCAAGATCAGCAATATCAGTATCAGCAGGATAGATGCCAGGGCTGATCGCGCTATTGCGTATAATAAGGGGAACGTGTGTATCATAAGAATAAGGTGAGCCATGGGTCGCACCTTCATCTTTTTCCGCATATTTTCCCCAAATATAAAAAGGTTTAAGTATAAGAATAACATCACCACTGCGGTCGGGATGGAACGAGCGTTGATATGCTGCAGCAATGGCAGTATTTGGTAATGAGCCGGCTAGGAATTGAGTACGGGTTAGGTATCCAGCCACACCAGGGATTGTTAGCAATGCATCACCAGCGGCACGCTCGACTTCAGTATGGGAAAGTTTACGCTCATCAATAGCTTGATAATTAAGATAGATGCTAGGATCTTCCATTGCTACTACCCAATTGGCATTGCCATAGCGCGCGTTGAGAGCGACCTCTATCGTCTCTTTGATCTTCTTTTTCTTAATACGTCCACCAGCAAGCTGTAATTGTGCCATATATTCTGGTACTGCCCCGGCACCGTGATCTGCAGTAAGCACTACAAGTAGATCAGAGGCGCCCACACGCTTTTCTAGATAAGCAAGAAAATCTCCCAGTTGACGGTCGGTACGCACAGTGATATCTGCCACTTCTTGACTATATGGGCCATAGGCATGGCCTACCAGATCATTAGCAGTGAGACTGATAGCCAGTAGATCTGGAATATTATCAGTGCCTAATGCTTCTGCTTCGATTGCCATACGCGCTAGCTCAAAAGTAAGATCGTTAGCCCAAGGAGTATGTTCAAACGCCTCATAATAATCTGCGCCTGGTTTCTCCAATTTGCCGGTGACTTTATGGGGAAAGGCACGTCCATTACCTTTTGGGTCCATTTCGAACTGATAATCATCTATATGACAGCTCTTATAGAGACCTTCGTCGGGGAGGCGTTCCCAACTCTTGCCAAAATAGTTATCGGCCAGACGGCGTGCATTAAAGTCCTGTAGCCATTTAGGCAGTTCTTTCATATAGTAGGTACTAGTAAGAAATTCTCCTTTTGATTCGTTAAACCAATAAGCTTTTCCTAGTCGGCCACCGAGATTAATAGCAGCACGATCTTTAACAGCAATAGCAATCACTTTAGATTGAAACCCATTGGAAAGTAGCAACTGATCGCCAATGGTAGTGCCTATAAAGTTGGCTGGCGAAGTCTCATCCTCGCTTGACACCTCGCTTACCCCTATAAACGGATGTGCGCCATCATAGATCATTGCCTCGCTTTTGCCAGTAGCGCGATTGAACCATTTGTTAGCGACAATACCATGTTGTGCGCCATAGGCACCAGAAGCAATCACAGCATGACCTGGCCCTGTATAGGTTGCGCCATGACGGTAATTGGCATTGGTGAAATAAGCACCATCTTTGATCAGGGCACGAAATCCGCCTGGTCCAAACCAATTAGAGAAACGATTGAGAAATTCGGCGCGGAACTGATCGATAACAATATAGACAACCAACTTGGGAGGATTAATCTTCACAGAGGCTGGCTGTACACGTCGGCGCGGTGCTGGTGGTACAATATTTTGCCAGGCAGAGAGGGGTAGCGTACCTATTGTGAAAAGAAAAAGTAACAGCGTAGCGAAGGGAAGCAGTTTCACTCTTTTTAGCATATACATCCTTTCGGTAAGGGATCCTTTTAATACTAGTTTTGTGCTACCCAGATCTCAACACGGCGATTAAGCAAACGACCTTCCTCAGTATTATTGTCACCGATTGGTGATTGTGTTCCTCGACCGCTGGTAGTAATGTTCAGTTGTGGACACTTGCTGCGTAACACACTAGCAACGGCATCAGCACGCTGTTTGGAAAGGACGAGATTTTGCTGAGGATCACCTTGTGAGTCAGAATAACCGATCAACTCAATCTGAATATTTGTGACATTGGAACAAGCATCGCGGCCAATCTGAGCAAGATCGTAGATGGCAAGGTTGTTGACTTCGGTGCTATTGGTACGGAAACGTATATCAGTATTATATTTTTTCCGCTTCTCTTCCGTACTACTTGAAGTGCTTCCTCCTTCACTAGCCGATACTAGTTTGAGTTTGAGATTGACAAAAGAGTTGTTAGCAACATACTCCTGTCCTGCTCCCAGCGTATAATCGATAAATTCCTTTACCAAACCTTGTGGTGCCCCTCTTGTATAAAGGTAAAGATTACGAGTGAGCAAATAACTCTTGTTACGAATAGTTACTTCAGAAGGAGCAATGGGTGTGGTTTTATCGCTAGCCGCAATTTTAATGGCTTTGTTAGCACCCACGCCACCGAGGGCAATAAAGGCGATTGCATTACGATCGTTGCGCACCTGCTCAGCCAGCTTGGTATTCTCCTTGACCTCTTCCGCTCCACTTAAAAATGGTGTCCCTTTTCCAAGCACAAGTTCCTGGAAAAGTTCGTAGGCGCCCAGTTCCTTGGGTCGCAACAGTACTTTAATTGTGCCTGGTTTACCACCCAATTGTCCCCAATCAGTGATCTTGCCTGTGAAGATATCTTTCAGTTGTGTAGTTGTCAATTGACTGAGAGGATTTTCCGAGTTCACAATCACAGCAATGGCGTCGAATCCGATCACATACTCACTATCTGAGGAATCTAGGTTGAAACCGGCTGCGCGTGCAGCATCCTTCTCTTTGTCGTTAACAGGCCTAGAAGCGGCAGCAATCTCGGCCTCACCGCTAATAAGTCCCTGAAATCCTGTACTAGTGCCTTTGGTCTCTACCAGGACAATGCTACCAGGATGCTGACTCATAAATTCTTGTGCCCAATCTTTGCCTAGACTGCCACCTACGGTACTTGAGCCTTTGATTCTTATTGTGTTAGCACTGCCACCTGATGTAGTAGGCGTCTTTGAGTCGCTCCCACTACTAGTTACCGCGGTGCCATTTTTAATCTTATCGATTAGGTCTATTCCCATCTGCCTAAGGCCAAAGATTACTAGGCCAGCTATGATCAGTAGGATAAATATCACTCCACCCGGTCCAAACTCTAAACGTCCAATCCTCATTGTGCCTCCTAGATAGCTAGATCAGGGTTATCTTAAACCGCCTGTGACAGACGATACCTAACAAAAAGCTTCATCATTGTGGATCTTATCTGGTGTCAAAAAGCAGAGGCGTGTACATAAAAGTACACGCCTACAATTAACAGAGTTGATTGACAATATGACTAATGGCGCCGAGAAGCACGGGCATTATCGGCAAGTTCACGTGCGCGTGGCAACTCTTCAATTGCCTTAAGCGTTGCTTCGTCTTCATTAAGAAAGACCTGTGTGCCTACATCCGAACCATAAGCGGCAGTAACAACCTCTTCACGTATACGTCGCTTGATGTAAGCAAGCTGCTCATTATACTGGGTATCAGTAACTTTAAACTGATCATTGCCCATAATGAAATTGCGGAAAGATGTTAGCACTTTGTCTGTAACAACAAATTCGTCTTCACGTAGTTTGTGGCCGTAAACAGTGCGAGTAACGCGGAATTGTGGGAAGCCAGGGAGTTGGCCACTGGTGAGCTGGCGTGCAAACTCGAAAGTGGCGCCAAAAAGGCGGGCACGCACAGGATTAGCTTCTGGCGGCTTCACCTCCATATCTGGCTTAATGCCACCGCCGCTGTAAACATCACGGCCTGTGTCGGTACGATGTAACTCATTCGATTTAGAGACCGGCTTTTTATCATGACGTGTGTAATATTCGTAGAAGGAGAGGCCATGATATTCACGCTGAATTAGCCGGCCGCTGGGGGTGTAATACTTAGCGGTTGTAAGCGTCAATCCAGAGCCATAAGGTAGGCGGAAGACTGTCTGTACAAGTCCTTTGCCAAAGCTATTCTCACCAACGATAAGGCCACGATCATGATCCTGTATGGCGCCGGCAACAATCTCTGAAGCAGATGCAGTCGCACCATTAATCAAAATCACTAGCGGCATCTCCTCCGGTTTGGTGTTCATTGCCTCATGGGTGCGTGATTCAAAACGGCTATCACGTCCGCGTATTGAAACGATCGTCTGTCCCTTCTGTAGAAAGATATTAGCGACCTTGATCGCTTGTGTAAGGAGGCCACCTGGGTTATTGCGTACATCAAGTACTAGCGCACGCATACCTTGTCCTTTGAGACCGTCCAGTGCCTGTAACATCTCATCTTCTGTGGTATGGTTAAAACCACCTACCAGGGCAATATATCCTATCCCTGGTCGTACTATATAAGCATTACGTATTGATGGCAGTGGCACTGCATCACGCACAATCTTAAAGCTGAGCGGTTTAGGCACGCCAGCTCGTTCTACCTCAATCTCAACCGACTCACCCTTAGGACCACGTACATGCTCAAGTACTTGCTGGGTAGTCCATTCGGTTGCTAGGGTACCATCTACTTTAATAATTGCATCACCATAACGTAGCCCCGCCTGATCAGCAGGCGTACCCTTAATGGTAGAAAGTATATAGACTCTGCCATTACGACGATTAATCGTCACGCCAATACCATAAAATTGGCTATGTTGCTCACTTTGCAGTTCTTGGAACTCTTTACTGTCAAAGTAGTTTGAATGTGGGTCCAGGGTACGCAGCATACCCTGTATGGAGGCTTTAGTAAGCGCGTCATGTTCTATCTTGTCTACATAGTTTCCTTCAATGACACTCATCGCTTCATTGAAGCTACCCTCAACATCAGTGGTATGAGTTGATTCGCGGGTGTTGGGTGGGGTGGCCTGAACCTTATTTCCAATTGTGCCACCTACTACAGAAGCGAACACTAGCACGAAAACTGTTAAAAGCGGAAAAAGTCTCTTCTTCATCAAAACACCTTCTTGCCAGTTGCTGCCTTAGCGGCAGTCCTTACAACTATACTCTGCACAGCTCAATACAAGGACAGTTTTTTG
>JBFLVQ010000639.1:0-5601 GCA_040758525.1 Acidobacteriota bacterium | reverse complement strand
AAGACTTTGATCGCAACACCCAAACCACGCACGAGAAGATTTGGCTTTTCTCGTTCTGTCTCTGTTCTACAACAACTAGTAGAAGAAATATTGAGAGCAGGCCTGACCGCTTTCCCTAATGTTGAGCTGAGATTGGCACATGATGTAAATGCTATTGTACAAAGCGCAGATAAGATAACTGTCTATGCGCGTCGTGATGATGGAGCTAATCTCTCTTTTTCTACACGTTATCTGCTCGGTTGTGATGGTGGCAAGAGTACTATACGCAAACTGTGTGGCATTAAATTAATAGGTTCAGACACAAAGGATAGCTGGTTGGTAGTCGATCTCATAGAAGATAAAACCATACCTTCAACAGTCAAAATCTATGGTAACTTGACTCGTCCCGCCGTACTTATTCCACTCCCTCGCAACTATCAGCGATGGGAGTTTAGACTGTTTTCTCACGAAGACCATAACGAGATAGCAGGCGACAGAGAACTAGTATTGCGCTGGATCAGTCAATGGAAAGAGTTGGGAGAGGCTAAGATTGTCCGACAACGCGTCTACCAACAATCCTGGAAAATTGCTGAGAATTTCCAAGAGAAGCGTGTTTTTCTACTTGGTGATGCAGCACATCTAATGCCACCCTTTGCCGGTCAGGGATTATGTTCAGGAATACGTGATGCAGCCAATATCTGTTGGAAATTGGCGATCGTGGTGCAGGGAAAGGCATCCGAAAAGATTCTTCAAACCTATGAATTTGAGCGCCGTCCTCATATTCAAACAACCATGGCGGGGACCAAATTTGCAGGATTTCTTTTCTTTCCTAAAAGCCGTGTAGAAGAGATTCTCAGAGATAGCCTGCTCTCAATAGTAAACTATATTCCGCCACTTAAACGCCGCTTGGATCATGATTTGGTGAGGCCCAAACCAATCTGTGACAAGGGCCTGTTAATTAAGAGCCGAGCCGCCGGGTTTATGTTTATACAACCTCCTGTATTACTAGACAATGGCAAGAAGGTTCTGCTTGATGAAGTATTGGGTGAAGGTTTTGCGCTATTAGGTTTGAATGTTGATCCAGTCTTATATATGAATGAGACAACCAAAAATTTCTGGTCTAATCTGAGAGCTAAATTTGTCTGTGTACTTTCCCAACATCAATCCCAGCCAATAGACAGTTCTTTGTTAACAATAAGAGATGTAAGTGGAGAGATCTCCCGCTGGTTCTCCCAATATACTGGTAATATTGTAGCCATAAGACCTGATCGTTTTATCGCTTTTTTATCTAAGCAGGAAGAGATAGACACCATTACACAGCTATTTAGCAATCTGCTTCTCGACTAGCTTTGGCAAAATCTCCATTTAAGGCTTCGTCGATCGAGCATTTCAATTTCCCGCCTAGAATCTTTGTATATGGCTTTCTTAACATATTGTAGTGATTGCACCCTTCGATCCACTTTATCTCCAGTCTATCAGCAAACTCCTTCCATCCTAGATCGTCATCACATCCATCTGTGGTTACACTTGCTTCTGTAGAACGAAATAGTGTGATAGTAAATGGCAAGCGTTTTTTTGGTCGATAACTATTTTCAATCTTAAGATGGTGGGTACTGAGCCGTAGCGCGCGTCTAAAGGTTGGTTGTCGGTTTAAGTGTGCCATTGCATCCTTATCAAGTACTTTTCCGAGATCGGCAGCCTTTTGGAAGTAGGTAAAGAGCATATTACCCCATATTGTTGCAAAGAAATCTTTGACAGAACTCTGCGTACCAAAGCGCTCTCGCAAAGAGATTGCCGAAGCGAGAACTAGATAGAGATTGTCAAGAAAATAAGGCACAATATGGCGGCAGGTTTCTATCCCAAACTTAAAATAATTCTTCCAAACCCGTATCTTTTCATTAAAGCTGAATGCCTTGAGCGCACCTGGCGCGACAGCGTCAAACATCGCCAGCAATGCCACTCTTTCGCCCTGTTCAAGCAATTGTTGAGTCATCTCATATGCTACTACTCCACCAGTAGAATGTCCGCCCAATAGATAGGGTCCGGTTGGCTGAACTTTGCGTAGCGCAGTAACATAATCTCTCGCCATATCTTCTATATTTGTATATGGTTCTTTACTCTCATCCACTAATGTAGGATCTTGTATTCCATAAAATGACTGTGTTTTCCCGATCTGGTGCGCGAGATCATATAGATGAAAAATTACTCCACCACCACCATGCACACAGAAAAATGGTGGTCGTTGATTATTATCAGTTAGTTGCAGCGCTACTACAGGGGAAAGCGGAAGAAAATTGTTCTTCTCAGATAGGTCTTTTGCAATCCCTTCAATAGTGCCAGATTGATGTAAGGAGAAGAGCGTCAATTCAAAGTTAAAACGGTTTTTGATCTCATTAACTAAACTCATAGAGCCGATCGAAGTTAATCCTAGATCAAAGAGATTAGCAGTTACACTGATATGTTGAGGTGACAAGCCTAGCAAACCGGCGACAAGTTGTTGCAACTCTATCTCAAGGCTGTCTCGTGGTGAAACAAAGTCTGTTTGCGACACAACATATAATGAGTCTGGTTTGGGTAATGCACCACGATCAATCTTACCATTGGGTGTAATGGGAAAGCGTTCCAGCACTACCAATGCTGAAGGCACCATATACTCAGGCAACTTCCCCTTAAGAAAAGTACGTAGCTCACCGATATTGATGGCATCTTTTCGATCTGTTATTAGATAGGCTACTAGTTGCTTGTTGCCTGGCACATCATCTCTGGCCACTACCACAACATCCTGCACATCAGTGTGGCTTAGCAATACTGTTTCGATCTCTCCCAACTCTATACGGAAGCCTCTTATTTTTACTTGATGATCAATACGTCCTAGGCATTCTATCTCTCCATCTGCTAAATATCGTGCCAAGTCACCAGTTCTGTATAATCTACTACCTGATTGCCTACTATAACGATCTGGGATATATCGTGCTGCTGTCAAATCCGGCCGGTTTAGATAACCACGGGTCAAGCCATCTCCACCGATATATAATTCTCCTACTACCCCTATTGGTACAGGCGCTAGCTTCTCGTCAAGTATGTAGAGTTGGGTATTGGCAATAGCATGCCCTATGGTTATCTTTCTTCCTTCAATACGCTTTATCGCTGACCAGACGGTAGTTTCTGTCGGGCCATACATATTGAATATTTCTCTGCCACGCTCAATCAATTTAACAGCCAGTTCTTCTGTTAATGCCTCTCCACCACAAAGTATCTTAAGGTCTGCTGTTCCTCTCCACCCAGCATCTATAAGCATCTTCCAACTTGCTGGTGTCGCTTGCAATATACTAGCTTGAGATTCAGTCAGTTGTTTCATTAACAATCTACCATCGATTGCAACTTCTCGGCTTGCTATCTCTATGCTACTTCCGGTAATTAATGGTAAGAAGAATTCCGGCACGGCCATATCAAATGACAATGTTGTAATTGCCAATAATTTCTCTTTATTGCCGATTCCCAACTGCTTGCTCATCGACATTAGAACGTTGACTACACCTTTATGTAGGACTTGCACACCCTTAGGTTTGCCTGTTGAACCTGAAGTGTAGATGACATAAGCGAGATTATCTGCTGTTATTGCTGCTGAAGGTGTGCTGGTCTCTTCACAATTAATATTGCCCCAGTCACTATCTATGCAGATAGTCGCAGTTGAGACAGGTATTGCGGTAAGTAATTTTTCTTGTGTAAGCACGCGGAAGGTCCTGGCATCTTCAAGCATGAATGTCAGTCGCTCGTTAGGATAACTTGGATCAAGTGGCACATAAGCGCCACCAGCTTTAAGCACACCTAACAGAGCTACTACCATATCCAGTGAACGCTCCAGGTAGATACCTATCAGCATCTCTGGCTTTATACCCTGTTTTCTTAGATAATGTGCAAGCTGATTGGCTCTATTGTTGAGCTGCTGATAAGTAAGCTGCTCATTTTCACAGATTACCGCAATGGTATGGGGCATCTTCTCAACTTGCTTCTCAAACAATTGATGTACACACTTATCGTTGGGATAATCTGCGGCTGTGTCGTTCCACTCTACCAATAATTGCTGTTGTTCCGCTTTATTGAGCAAAGGCAGTTGCCATAGTAATTGTTCGGTATTTTCTACAACTGCCGCCAGCAGGTTGGTAAAATGCCTGACCATTCGTTCCACACTACTTCTATCAAACAGATCCAAACAGTATTGCCAATTCCCTTGTAAACCGGCATCTGTCTTGGTAAGTACTATATTCAAATCAAACCCGACGGCCTGGTTCTCAACGGAAATTGGGTTAAGTATCAAGTCAGGCAACTGTCTTGGTATCGTTATAGCATTTTGCAATAACAACATTACTTGGCAGAGTGGATTGTGATCTAAATTATCTTTAAGTTGTAACTCTGCTACTACTCTCTCGAATGGCACATCCTGGTGCGCATATGCGCCTAATACTACTGCTTTCACACTATCCAGTAGTTGCGCAAAACTTGCATTGTTTGATAGTTCAACACGCATTACCAGCATGTTGTCAAAGCATCCAATTAACCCCTCTATCTCTGTAAGATTACGATTAGCGACCCGCGTGCCTACATCGATCTGCTTCTGTCCACTATAGCGATAGAGTAAAACATCCAGCACAGCAAGCAATATCATAAATAGCGTTGCGCCGGCTCGCTGGCTTAGCTCTGTTAATTTTGTATTGAGTTCTTCGCTCAGTATAAAGTGATAGTCTGCTCCACGATAGCTCTGAACCGCTGGCCTAGGGCGGTCTGTTGGTAATATCAACATTTCTGACTCTCCAGTCAGTTGTCGTCGCCAATACTCAAGTTGTTTAGTAGCCTTTTCTCCTTGCAACCACGCATGCTGCCATACAACAAAGTCAGCATACTGAATTGGCAATTCTGTTAATGTTGATGGCTTATCTAATAAGTAGGCTTCATACAAAGCTATCACTTCCTTGATCAGCACTCCCATGGACCAATCATCACTAATGATGCGATGCATGATAAAAAGCAGTGTGTGATCATTCTCTTGTGTACGAAGTAGTTTTACTCGTAACAATGGGACTACATTCAGATTGAATGGTTGCGCTACCTCTTCTGCAATCAGCCTGCTCACCTCTGCTACAGCGATTGCACCTATCTCTATTAAATCTACTATCGTCAGTAGTAACTCTATCTGCGCTCTGATCCGCGGTTGTGGCTTACCATCTATTATTACAAAGCTAGTACGTAGACTCTCGTATCTACGTATCAATTCATTAACGCTATACTCCAATACTGCTATATTGAGATCACCTGTCAGCCTAATGGCAGACGCTATATTACAGACAACACTACTGGACTCAAACTGGCTGAGAAACCAGCGTCGCTGTTGTGTGAGTGAGAGTGGCAAAGTCTGATCTCGTTTCATCGCTAAGATTGGCAGAGTAGCTAAATTTATACTCTCTGCATTGATAATTTTTCCAACTCCAATTCCGTTAGATAGAATTTCTTGCCGTTATTTGAACAGATGAAACTGCTGCCCTGCCAGTGCATTTAAGCAAAGCTCTTACGGCTTGGTACAGATCCCCTCAAAAAACACTTGTTAATTATAGTCATTGGAGTCTA
>JBFLVQ010000638.1:0-5605 GCA_040758525.1 Acidobacteriota bacterium | reverse complement strand
TCCAAGCACTATTAATAATTATTGCCAAGGTGGAATTGTGTTTAATTGACTAGCAGTTACGCTACCACAGATGAAGGAGAACCAATTATGAGATTTTTCATATCCTGTCGGTCCTCATCAATTTTAAGCCTAGTTGGAAAGATCATCACAATTAACCTGTCTGTTTTCTTATCATTGTTACTGCCCACTTGGTCGCAATCAGTTCAAGCTACCGTTGCATATCAAGCAGAGCAGGGTCAACCTGCTACAACTCAATCACATCAGCAAGAGAAGAAAACTAATAACTACCCACAACAGCATCACGCTACACAACCATCCTCGCTCAATAAAAGTAGTGATAATGTGGGGTTATCGGAAAGCCTAAAAATAGAGTCTGACGGACCATCCATTACTTTGATTCAAATGGAACAGATGGCCATGGAAAACAATCCGACATTAGCACAAGCGAATGCCGACATAATGGCTGCGCAAGGTAGACGTCGCCAGGCCGGACTCTGGCCTAATCCTATTGTCGGTTATCGTGGTGAAGAACTGTCATTTAAAGCTTTTACTGAAAAGAGTGAGCACTTCTTCTTTATCGAGCAGACTGTATTGTTGGGCGGGAAGTTGTCGAAAAGTCGTCGTATCTTTGAGACAGAAGTAACCTTAGCAGAGACAGAAGCTTTAGCACAAAGACAACGCATCATCAATACTGTGCGCATGCTTTACTATGAAGCGTTGGCTGCACAAGGGCGCGTTGAATTGCGCCGCGAACTAGTCAGTATCGCGCGTGACGCTGTGAAAACTACCGCAGAGTTACTCAATGTTGGCCAGGCCGATCGACCCGACTATATCGATTCAGAGGCCGAGGCTCTGATGGTTGAACAAGAGTTGGTGAACGCAAAAAATGATTTCTATCAGCTCTGGCAACTGCTCGTTTCGGTGGTGGGTGTGCCTAATATGGAGCCACAAAGGCTTACTGGCGATCTGGCAATAGATATACCCAGGCTAGACCAGCAAACCGTACTGACCACGCTATTACGTGACAGCCCAGAAATAAAGACCACCCGGATCGAAGTTGAACGCGCACAAGCGATATTGGCACGTGCGCGTGCAGAGCGCGTTCCCGATCTCTTCCTGCGCGGCGCCATCGGTTACAGCACCGAAAGATTAGAATCAACCGCTGGTCCAAGAGGCAGAACTGGTCTAGAAGCCTCTGTAGAGATTGGATTCACACTACCTATTTTCAACCGCAACCAGGGCAATATCGCTGCTGCACAGGCCGAACTTACCCGCGCACAGCGTGAGTTACAGCGGCAAGAACTGGCCCTGCGAGTAAGGGTCGCGCAAGCATTTCGTGATTACAATAACGCTTTCAGCGCGGTGCAACGCTTCCGTCAACAGATACTGCCACGTGTGCAGGGAGCCTATACTCTCTACTTGACCAGTTTCAAAAAGATGTCTGCCTCTTATCCTCAAGTGCTTATCTCACAGCGCACAATGTTTCAGATGCGTGAGAATTATCTGGATGCGCTCGTCAAGCTTAATCAAGCAACTGTTCTTATCCAGGGCTCACTGCTGATGGGTGGCTTAGATGCGCCTACTCTACGGACAAGTGAACGTGGTCGTGTTGATTTGACTGGTGTCCGTTCTGGCTCACAAGGTAGTGTAAATGAGAACGGTAGCATAGGTAATGGTAGTAGGAATAACGATTGATGAACTGCTTTCGACCCATTACTAATTGCAAAATAGTCTTTGATCGGCAAAGGTAAAAAATAGCTTGATACAGCAGTAGTTTTCAGGAGCATTAAATATGAAGTTAAGTCGGCGAGATTTTCTCTTTGGGTCTGCTTTATTTGGTTCAGAAATATTGGCCAAGAAAGGGAGCGCAGCGCAACATGAGCAGCATGGCCAGCACGGTGCGTCACAGCCACAAAGTCAACCTAAATCAGCCCCAGTTCAACCTCAATCTCCTTACAAACTCGATAAACTGCCTGCACCAACTGGCAATGTGCCCGTGATCACACCAGATCTGCCCAAGCTTCCCTGGAAAATGGAGAACAATGTGAAAGTCTTCCATTTATCTGCAGATGTTGTGAAGAGAGAATTTTTGCCAGCTAACCCTATGGGACCTGCCATTACAGTAGATGTGTGGGGTTATAACAGTAGCATGCCGGGTCCGACTATTGAGGTAAATGAAGGTGATCGAGTAAGAATCATCTTTCATAATAATCTGCCGGAAGATACCACTGTGCATTGGCACGGACTGGAAGTACCAATCAATATGGATGGCATGCCCTACATCAGCCAGCCACCTGTGAAACCCGGCGAAACTTTTGTTTATGAATTCACACTACATCAGAATGGCACCTTCTTCTATCATTCTCATGGAGCGATGCAGGAGATGATGGGAATGATCGGCCTCTTCATCATCCATCCCCAAAAACCTTATCAACCGGCTGTGCATAAGGATTTCGGTTTGATCCTACAGGAGTGGGCCGTGCTGCCAAATAACAGCGTGCCCAACTCAATGTCAATGGAGTTCAACTGGCTCACCTTGAATGGTAAAGCGGCGCCAGCAACGACACCAATGATCGTAAAACTGGGCGAGCGTGTACGTATACGTATGGTTAACCTTGGTATGGATCATCATCCAATGCATATTCACGGCAATCAATTTTATGTCACTGGCACGGAAGGTGGGAGAATCCCAGAATCGGCCTGGTTCCCTGGTAACACTGTGATTGTGGGAGTAGCGCAAGCGCGCGATATCGAGTTCGAAGCCATTTTTCCTGGCGATTGGATGCTCCATTGCCACTTACCACATCATATGATGAACAATATGATCTCGATGGTTGGACCAATGGCTCATATTGGCAAAGGCATGCACACAGGTATGGGAATGGCAGAAGGAATGGGCATTGTTAGGGAGGGTCATGCATTAGCTGAAAACCTTGGCCCTAGTATGGGGCGGGGTATGGGCTTGGGCTCCACACGTGAACAGGCGACTTCTCACGCAGTTGGCCAGCACAGCAGCCATGGTAATGATCAGGAATGGAAAAAGAGAGTGCCAGGTTATCCTCAGGACGATCTGATGATGTCAATGTTTATGGATAAAGAGGTGGCTAAGCCTGAAACCAATGGACTAGCGCCGGGCTGGTCAGCAACACTTCAAGGCATGATGTCTATAGTTCGCGTGCTGCCGCCAGATAGGTATGAAGAAGTAATGACGGCCATTGCAACAGGTTATATTGAGCAACCTCAAGGGCAGCCTGCCAATCATCACTCTGGCCATTAGAAATAAATGGTTATGAGAGACTTCAGCCTCTTTGGATTAATCTTCCTAGAGGTTCTTAGAATACTGTCCAATAAATGGGGTGGGAAAAATTACAAAGAGCACAGGCTCTTAAATTCTCTGTGCTCTTTGTAGCTTTTCTGGTTAATACGCCAGACACAGATGCTACTTATCATAGCGTCAGTGAGAAATTCAGGAGTGCTTTTAAGGTTATTCGATCAACCGCACACGCGATTTAATCATTTGATTACTTCTTTCCAAAGCCACTCCATGCATACGCGCAACAACAAGATCTGTTGGATCTACGCCTTCCAGAATATTATCCTTGATCTGATAACGGGCCTGGTGATTGATGACATAGTAATTCCCATCCCCATTATCTTTGAGGAAAAGTAAGTAAGAGGAGCCTGGGATATATTGACCACCATCGTTGACACCTAATACCATACCGTTGGAAAGCATACCGCCAGTCTGTTCTACTAACAGCGTGGAACCATTATGGGTTCCTTTCAAAATCGATTTAACGGTAAAGGTGTTATTGGTAAATGGTATAGTATCCTCCCCCTCACCAATAGTTCGTCCTGGCTCGGCTATTAAGTGGTCTGCCACTACGATCAGATCAGCACCAGCAACTAAACCACCCAATGTGCGATAGACATCCTTCCATTGAGCAGATACCTGGACCTGTTTCTGCTCTTTTACCATGAAGCTATTTATCACTAATGCTGTTGCGATACCTATGGTCAACGCTAGGCTTAAAACAAGTAGTTTCTTCATCTATTTTTCCTCCAAGAAGCAACAATTAGTAAATGGCATTGAGCAGATCTCTGTCATGCTGATTGATCGCGTTTCCGGCAGTAAGTATTGTATCGTTCATACAAGTATTACTAGCCGACCTGTTGTGGCCTAAACCAAAAGTATGCCCTACCTCCTGACAGGCTACGTGGTTAATGGCTGTCTGGTTGTAACGCGAGGTGTTTCGCATGTAGGTATCATTTATTCTAGAGACCGCACTGGTGATAGTGCATCCACTTGGTGAAATTGATGCCAGGCCAAGCCAGCCTGTATTACCATAGGCGCCATAGAATAACCTAAGTTGTGTACCAGAAGTCAGGTTAATTATCGTGCTGTTCCACACACTTATCGATCCATTAAACGCACTGACATAGTTTTGCGCATTTCTAACCACAGTTCCTTGTTCTCTTGCTGGAGAGGAAAACCTAACGGTAGTGCTTGACCAACGATAGGCTTGATTGCCACTGCAAATCCAAGGATGGTTCGCAAAGACCAGACCTGTTCCTAAGGCAAGGCCAATAGCAAACGTTAAAGCAATTTGAAAGACAATTTTTCGGTTCATCCAGGTTTTTTCCTCCTTCTGAGTTTGGAAAGGAAACAGTAATTTTTATTCCGCGCAATGCGGACAAACAACCTCTAATAGATCTCCGATTTCCCCTTTATCCAATGGCTTGTCCCAAACAGCTTGTACGGTTCCTTTTGCATCAACAATTACAGTAAGGGGAACTTCAGTTACCCCATACTGCTTTTGTAGCTCAATGCTGGGAAAAGGAACTACCACAAAAGGCATTTTGATCTTTCTTGCATGCTGAACAGTGGTGTAGGAATCTGCTACTGAGAGAGCAACCACCTGAAGAGGAACCTTCAGTTGTATTAACCTATCATTTGTCTTAACCCAGGCAGGTATTCCAGCCTCACATCTGTCACAGTTAGGATCATAAATAAAGAGTAGCGTATTTCCTTTTCCTCGTTCTGCAACATGGATCTCTCGGCCTTCGGTGTCCAAAGCTGTGAACTCTGGTAATACATCGCCCTCTCGCAGCCGTTTAATGGTATTCAAATTCTGGGAAGTAGTACTACTATTCGATTTCTCCAGACGACTCTGCAACTCTACATTCTGTTGTCTAAAATAGATTGCAGTCGCAATTGCCGCAATGGCAAAAAGCAATACAACTATTAAGATTAAAGGTTTAAGTTTCATTCTCTCATCCTAGATAAATGCAACCACAAAATACTCTGATTCCTTAGAAAATGAGGTATAGATCATATAAGGTACAAAGATAGTAAGTATTTCTTTGTATTATTACGCTCTTTCTGTCAGCTTTAAGACGCACTATCAGATCTTTGTGATTGACTCTTTATATCAATTCTATTGAGAAAGACGATACTACCGACTTCAACTATGCCTGAAACTCAATATTATGAGCTGTCAAATTAAAGCCAAGTGTTCTGAGTGAGGTCTGGATCATATTTCAGTAAGGTAAAATTACCTTACCACATTATCTCCATTAATTGAAATTAAGACCGCTTGGTAGA
>JBFLVQ010000637.1:0-5617 GCA_040758525.1 Acidobacteriota bacterium | reverse complement strand
GCCGAGTTGGAAAAGGCCATTCGCCAGCTCGACGCTCTATTGCGTGATCCTCATATTCTCGCTTTCCTCGCCAATGCTGATGCTACTAGCGGATCAGTGAAGCTGGCCGCGTCTGATTTCCAGCATGGCCTTCCTGTGCTTATTGCTGCTTTCCAGGCGATTGCGCGCAATGGTGAGCGCATTAGTGAAAGTAGTGTCAAACTGGTTGATTATGGCCAGCAGCTCGGTGAGCAGCTCGTCATTGCGGCCAAGAAGTTCAATCAACCATTAACAGGCGCTCAGCGAATATTAGCCTTTTTAGCATCAGCGCTGGGCAAATCATTACCAACTCTGATAGGTCGATGAAAGGATTATTTATTTATGGGTATCAAATCAGTTTTCTCTAAGGTCGGTGTGGCATTCAAGAAAATAGGCGGCTTTATCGTTGACACTACTCTGCGAGCTTTGCCTGATTCCGTTTACATTAGATCGGGTGAGTTGCATGTTGATGGTTCACCCGAAGATGAGCAACTCAAGGATCAGATCGTGCAGATCGCCAAGAACAGTGTGGAGTTGGTTGCTGGTGTGGACCTGGACGGTGACGGTCGGCGCGCTGTTGCTGAGGAGATCGTTGAGGCGGCCAGCCAGGCGGGTGTGACATTCGGCAAGAAACTGTTGCGAGCCGGTCGTGAGCAAGCAATCGAGAACCTATCAAAGCACTATGATGAAGACACATTGCGGAGGTTACTCGCCAGCGCTCGTATAGCAGGGACGGTAATCAAGCGGTTCGGTCCCGCATTTCTACCTAACAATAGGGTTATTAATGGCTTAATAGAAGCTACCCTCATTCTCGATGACCAGCCAACAAAACCTACAGATGTTAAATAGCGAGTCCGTGATTAACCGCCTCATTGATTGAATGATTTTCCCCAACAGTTGCATCCATAGTTTTTGAGAGACTAATTTTAGCCAATGGTCTCTTTACTAGTTGACTACCTACTTTGATAGCCCCAAAAGGGTTAGGAGGAAAAGATGAAGAAGTTTTCAATACTCATAGCCGCTTGCTTGATCATATTCTTTGCTATTGTCTCAATATGTAGTGGTGTGCTGGCAATGGGGAAAGTCTTTGGCACCAATTCGCCACAAGAACAAGAGCTAGCCAGATCGCTCAGTCTGCAGTACTTAGAACAGCGCTTGAGTAGATATGGCATTAGCAGTATTGATGATCTAAAGATCATGTCCGTTGAAATTGACGAGTTAGGGATGGCACATACTCGTGTTCAACAAAGCTTTAATGGTGTGCCGGTATTTGGAGGTGAGGCGATAGTTCACCTCAATTCGGATGCTTCTGTCTTTGCATTTACTGATTCATTTGTTAAAGATGTACAGATTGACACACAACCGAAAATTACTCAAGACGAAGCCATAAAATTAGCAATTACTGAATTTGGTTGTGTTAATGAGAAATGCCTTAGCTCTGTTCCACAGGCATCCTTAGTAATATTACCATATCAAAGGCATAACTATCTTGCTTATCGTGTACTATTAGAGCGTGTAAGACTGGAAAAGTCTAATGATAGCGGCTTGCCGCCATCTGTTCAGATTTACTTCATTGATGCTTACACAGGTAAGACTGTATGGAATTATGAAAACCTACAAACCCAAGCTATGATTGGTAGTGGTAACTCCCTTTACAGCGGTCCTTCTAGTGTGTCTCTAAACACTTGGAAAAGTGGCATACAATATTATCTGGAAGATCATACTTCCCGCAAGGTTGCTACCTTCAACGCTTACCCAACGGTGACTTATCTTATAGACAACAATAATACCTGGGGTGAAACTACTGATCCACTTGGCGTCAGGCCGGGTATAGATGCACATTTTGCCGGTATGAAAACCATAGATTATTACTCTCAGGTTCATGCCCGAAATGGCATCGACGGGACTGGGGGACCGCTAAATAACAATTACACTTCCATAGATGGTGTAACGCATTTTATTCCTCTTTTTGTCCATTATAGCCCAAACGGTAATACCTCATTTCAAAATGCCGTTTGGAGTACTGCTCTTGGCAATAACTATGCTGCTTTTGGTGATGGTGATGGCTGTTGTGGGAGCACACAATGGGTCTCGCTAGATATCGTTGGCCATGAATTAACACACGGGGTTATACAATTCACCGCAAACCTGATTTATGCCAATGAATCTGGTGCACTAAATGAATCATTTGCAGATATTTTCGGAAATATGATTGAGCGTCGCACCAAAGGAGAGACGGCAAATACCTGGAAAGTTTTCGAGGATGGATACTCACCATTTGTATCAGGTGATGCACTACGTTATATGGACAATCCACATCTTGCTAATAGCACCAATCTTACTGCAGATGATGATCCTGATCATATCAGCGAAATTTACCAAGGCAGCCAAGATAATGGCGGCATACACGTTAATTCCGGGGTATCAAACAATGTTTTTTACCATTTGGCTAAAGGTGGCTCAAATCATATAGGCGGAGCTATGATTCCTTCCACTGGTATAGGTGCCGATGCAACAGAGAAAATCTTCTACAAAGCTCTTAAGTCTTATATGACATCTAACACTACCTTTTGTGGTGCTCGCCAAGCTACAATTAATGCTGTTAAGGCAGTTTATCCAGGTGATACGACTAAACTCAATGCTGTTAAGAGGGCTTGGGAAATATCTGGTCTTAGCTGTAGTTTCTGTTGTGCAGCGAATTGTGGTACGGTTAACTGTGAGTAAGCGCTAGTCTAGAAAATAAGAACTATAAAGAAGCGAAGGGTCAATGGTAATCCTTTGCTTCTCCGCTATAATTTGAATGCTTAGGATTTGCTTAAGGAGAAAACCAATGTCCATGCTAATACGGAAATATCGCTATGTGTTGGTGCTATTATTCTTTTTAGGTTTTGCCGGATTGCTCAGTATACACGCTTTGCAACCGTTAACTTCTAACAACAGTATTACTGTTGTTGTTAATCGCATGCCAACTGCATTATTCAAACCTGATCAAGCAACACAAATGCGAGTCAGGGAAGCCTATGGCAAGCTGCCTTTAAGCTTTCAGTCTATAGAGAAAGAGCACGATAAGCAGCCTCAGTTTCTCTCTCAGGGTAGTAACTATAAATTTCTCCTAACTGCAACCGAAGCGGTATTTGCTTTAGAAGCACAGCATACCAATACGCAAATGCGTATGCAGTTCGTTGGGGCAAACTATGAGTCTAAGCTTACAAGAACAGAGCGCACACCTGGCAAGTACAATTACTATGTAGGCAATGATTCAAAGAACTGGCGTATTGATGTGCCACACTACACAAGGGTCTCTTATGAAGATGTCTACCCGGGTGTGGATTTAATTTACTATGGTAATCAAAAACAATTGGAATATGACTTTATTGTCTCACCCAATGCCGATCCAAATATCATTGCAGTTAACTTTCAAGGAGCAGATAACCTTGAAGTTGATTCTCAAGGAGATCTTATTTTGCATACCAAAGCCGGCCCAGTGCTTCAACACAAGCCCCGGGTTTATCAAAGTATTGATGGAATTGAAGAGCCAGTTGCTTGCAACTATGTGCTTAAGGGTAAGACTGAAATTGGTTTTAAGCTCGGTACTTATGATATTAGTAGACCGCTCACTATTGACCCTGTATTAAGCTATGCTAAGTCTCTACGTGGCAATTCCGAAGATGAAGGAATAAGTATCACAGTGGATGCTAATGGCAATGCCTATATTACAGGAGTTACTAACTCAGGTAATTTTCCTACTGGGAATCCCTTGCAAGCTGTCTATGCTGGCTCTGGAGATGTGTTTGTTACTAAGTTGAATACTTCAGGCGAGCTTGTTTATTCGACATATCTTGGTGGTAGTAATAGTGACCAAGGTAATGGAATAGCCATAGACTCTCTAGGTAATGCTTATATAGCTGGTACGACATCATCAATTAATTTCCCAATATTAAATGCCGTGCAATCTTCTAATGCTGGTAGGGATGATATTTTTATAGCTCAGTTGAGCGCTTCTGGGACTTTGCTTTATTCTACCTATCTTGGTGGGGATAATGATGACAGAGGTAATAGCATAACGGTAAGTTCTGCTGGTAATGCTTATGTGACCGGAGAAACTCGTTCTACTAATTTCCCAACCATTAACTCTCTTCAAGCTACCTATAGCGGTAATATTGATGCCTTCATCTCACAACTGAGCACATCTGGAACGCTACTTTATTCTACTTATCTCGGCGGTAGCAATTTTGATATAGGCAATGGTATTACGATAGATTCTGCTGGTAGTGTTTATGTAGCCGGACAAACTCGATCTAATGACTTCCCGTTATCGAAGCCCTTACAAGCAACTAATGGTGGATTAGAAGATGTCTTTGTTGCCAAATTAGATCCAGATGGGAATTCTTTGAATTATTCTACTTACCTTGGCGGTGGTAATATCGACGTAGGTTTAAGCATTGCCGTAGACAATACGGGTAATGCATATGTAACAGGTATTACCTCCTCTAGGGATTTTCCAACCGTAAATGCCTTACAAGCTGCTTATGGTGGAATTCCAAGCGACGCTTTTGTCGTGAAACTTGATGCATCAGGCAGCAAGCTACTTTATTCTACATATCTGGGCGGGAATAACGACGATCGCGGGCTTAGCATAGGTGTAGACACGATTGGCAATGTTTATGTGGTTGGCAGTACTGCTTCTCCTAACTTTCCACTAGCAAACCCAATGCAAGCCATTCATGGTGGCAGCTTAGACGCTTTCACAGCGAAGTTGAGTTCTACTGGCGATAGGCTTATCTATTCCACATACTTTGGGGGAAATGATCTTGATCTTGGCAGGGGAATGGCTATTGATGCTAATGGGGCTGCTTATATAACAGGCTCTAGCGCATCTGCGAATCTTCCTTTAACAAGTGCCCAACCTACTTCTAGCAATATAGAAGCTCTTGATATTATTGTTGGGAAAGATGTTTTTATCACGAAAATAGCTGATCCTATAGCAGAAGTAGATTTCTCTCTTTCCTTCAATCCTACAACAATAGCAGTCCGGCGTGGCGAGAGTGTTAAGGCTACGGTTAATATAAACCGTATCGGTGGTTTTGCTGGAAATATCAAAGTAGCGCCACCAAACACAAAGAGTACCAAGAAGCTCAAGCTTAAGATAACACCTCGCACAGGTTCTACTACTGGGGCAAGTGTAGCTTTTACTATCAAAGCCAAGCAGAAGTCACCTGTTGGTACACAGCAGCTCGTCTTTACTGGGCAAGACGAATCGGGCCGAGTTCGCAGCAATACGGTTACTGTAGTTATTCAGTAAAGTTTCTCCGTTAAGATAACGTTGGCCGCATCTGCTTCAGTGGGTGCGGCCATTTTTGTTTCCATAGAGTACTACTTGTGGATTTACCATCGGTGATAGCAAACACGGCAGCCACTTTACCATTCACTGGATTCCGAGGCCCTTTGATTGGTAGGTGGCTATCGATGTGGTTTTACCAGGCAAGGATATTATCACTTTGATTGCTGAACTGGCAATCCTAGGTTTCAATTAGAAGTGTGCTGTTATGCAGAGTGTTTATGTGGACTATTGATAGAACTATTGCCCTAGTGCCAGACA
>JBFLVQ010000636.1:0-5618 GCA_040758525.1 Acidobacteriota bacterium | reverse complement strand
ATCCTTCCCAGGTGTGTAGACTTGATGAAGTGCCATGAAGCAACACGATAGGAAGAGAATCATCACGAGGACCTTCATCTCGTAGATGCACCTTCATGCCAGCAACATCTACAAAAGTGGATGGGGGCGGTGCCCAACGGGTTTGCAATTCAGACACAGGTCGGTCTGGTGCCCAGTTGACAGCTATCAATAGGATTATCGCAGACAGAATAATAGTGATTATGCTAACCAAGATCTTCAGGTATATGCTCTTTCTTCTATTGATGCCGGATCGCTTTTCTGTTTTAGAATGGATCATAAAAATATCAACTATTATTGGATTAGTTTGGCTCTCGATAAAACATTGATCTGATCGAAAAAGAATTACCTCGCCTGGATAGATACTAGCACGATAATCGACCATTTCGCTACCGCGGCTAGTTTATATACCGTTACTATGTATGTGTGGGGTTGGCAATAAAATGACTGTTCTTTCAACTCTAATTTCAATATCTAATAGTTCTATTCTTGATCTCCTAGTGAGAGAAGAAACTCCTCCATCTCTTTATGTTCGTGAAGTCTGGCATAAGCTAGCGGAGTCTTATTATCAATTATCTCTCCTAATTGCGTCTCATAGTAGCTTCCCGGCGACTCTCTTTAAGGCAAGCCGCTGGCCAGACTTGGTGAAACCGAAATGTTCTATAAGTTTATGCTTGATGTAGTTGGCACAGGCGTGGGATTATTGAACCTTTTTGCATTGCCTTATGCTCCTCAAACTATCTTTAGACAGAGACCCTTATCCTTATGGTAGTTTTACTAACTCTATCGTCTTTTTTCTGCAGTAATATTCACTTTCTACTTACTAATAACGGGTTTGGATTAATTTTGTATTCTAACACAGTGAAATTTTGGAGGAAAAGTACTGGATTTATTGCTACCATTGAGTAGACAGGTTTGCTCGTACCTGCTTTACCAACCGAGCATATCCATCTTTAATGATAGTTTGGAAAATTAACTCCATTTAATATATGCCTGGCGCCAATCAGTTCCTGTATCATCCTAAGCAGTGCCAAGAATGGTAGTAACGAGGTTATTTAATAATTTTTCCGATCCATTTTCTTCTGTTCTTTATATGTAGTGAGTTTGTTCAAAGAAATGGGATTTTATCAATTTTTTTGCCTTATATAAATCCTGTAGGAGAGAGTCATGTATCAGCCAATATCTGTTTGCCTAATGATCTTGGCAATCTTATTAACTTTTGCTACCAATGTAACTGCATTGGCGCAATCAGGTTCAACGGCAGCGAGCATCACTGGCACAATTGCTGACGAGCAAGGGGCGTTAATTAGTGGTGCGTTAGTATCAGTCAAGAATACTGATACTAACCTCAGACGCGAAACCAATTCTGGCGAGGACGGATCATTCCTTGTTTCACAGCTTCCACCTGGTAACTATGAGGTAATGGTAACCGCAGAAGGATTTACCTCGCAGAATGTAAGTCTCACACTCGCACTGGGTATAACCGCACTTATCAAAGTAGGTCTGAAATTAGGTGCGACCTTGGAAGTTATTGAAGTAAAGGCTACCGATATAATCGATGAAGGAAGAACAGAGAGTAGTACTAATATTGACAGTCAACGCATTGACAATCTACCTATAAATCGCCGCAACTTTCTCGATTTCACGCTTACCTCACCACGCGTACTGGTAGATCGTACCCCTGCACAAGGCGTTGCAGCTAGTTCTGGACTCTCTTTCAATGGCCAACCTGCACGCTTTAACAATATTACTATTGATGGTTTAGAGAACAATGATTCCGGTCCTGGTGCAGTACGAGCTACTTTCAGCCAAGATGCCGTACAGGAGTTTCAGATTGTTTCTGATAGCTACTCTGCCGAATTTGGTCGCGCCCTAGGTGGTATTATTAACATTGTCACTAAGAACGGTAGTAACGAATATCGTGGCAGCCTATTCTTATTTAACCGTAGTGATGAAACAAGCGCACGCAATGTTTTCTCGGCCATTGAGCCAGACTACAAGCAATATCAGTTTGGCGCCACGCTCAGTGGTCCAATCAAGAAAGATAGAGTCTTCTTTTTTAACTCCTTTGAACGACTCTCTATTAAGCAGAACAATATCATAACAATCAGCGATCAAACTATTGCTGCGGCACGTAGTCAGGGATTTCCCATAACAAATGGGCCAAGCCCCTTTTCTATTGGTACAACGACCGTGCTGACACGCCTAGATGCGCGTTTGACATCTAATGATACGCTTTACCTACGCTACAATGGTGGCTTTACTTATAATGGTGCATTAGAAACCTTTGGCGGATTGGTAGGCGAAACCAGTGCAGGGATACAGAAGCTAAGTGACTCTTCTATCGCTATCAACAATACCTATATTAATCCTGGTCTCAATCTCATTAATGAGACACGTTTCCTCTATGGCCATCGCAATCAAGATGTGTTGCCAGTAGATGATAGTTTGCAGGTGCGCATAACAGCACCAGAAGGCAGCGTTCAGTTTGGACGTCAAGGATTTTTACCACAACCACGCCAGGAACGTATCTATCAAATCATCAACAATGTCTCACTCATCCATGGTCAACATCGAATTAAATTCGGTGCCGATTTCAACTACACAGGTACACCAGGACGTAAAACCCTACTACCCATCTTCCCTACTGGGGTAGCCGTCTTTAATCCTCTCGATTTTAGCACTCTTATCGGTATACCTGGATTACCTTCATTTACTGGTTTACAGGCATTTGATCCAAATCTGCGTACCTCAGCACAGCGTGCTTTTCTGATTTTACTTGCAACGTTACTACCAACCAGATTTCCAGATTTTCCTCGTGATCTGGTATTAACCGATCTAGGACTACCTTTCACCTACGCACAAGGCTTTGGTGATCCAACCACAAAACTTACTGCAAAATTATTCTCTGCCTTCCTACAGAATGATATTCGGTTACAACCAAACTTGTTGCTAAAGGCAGGCATACGCTATGATTTAATCAGTCTGACAGAATTGCCCAGTAACAATGGCAATTTCAGTCCACGTCTAGCACTTTCATATAATCCACAAAAGTTAGAGAAACTAAATCTACGCGCTTCCTACGGACTCTTTTTCGGTCCACCAATCGGTGGACCATCTGCTGCAGTTCAGACTACCAGTTCAGACAGATTGAAGATTTTAACCCTACCATTCCCATTCTCGATTATTCCCTATACATTAGCTGGACATCGCTTTCCTGAATCCACATCGCTTCCTGATGGTGTTCCTTTCATTCCTCAATTAGGAAGTATATTTACCTTCGAGAGAAGGACGCGTAATAGCTATACACAACAAGTAAGCGCCGGCTTCGATTACTTCATTGCTAAAAATACCACGGTTTCCACTACCTATGATTTTGTGCGTGGTGTCAAACTCCTTTCTGTCCGCAATATCAATCCGATTGTGCGGCCAATACCTGATAATCCCCTCGCGAGCTTTCTCACCGGGCGGGTCAACCCCATACAGGGTGAGATCAACCAGTTTGGGTCCGGCTTCGATAGCTACTATCATGCGCTCACACTTTCAATCAATCGTCGTTTTAGTAATCGGTTTGGCTTCTTTGCTCATTATACTCTCTCAAAGGCGATCGATAATTTTGTTGATATTCGTAGCGATCAACAAGAGATCAATGATCCGCTCAATCCGAAGTTAGAACGTGGACTTTCCTTACAAGATGTGCGAAGTCGCTTTGTTCTTTCCGGTATATGGGATTTAAGCTATACAACCAATCGGTTTTTGACTGGCTTTCAATTCTCTACTATTGTTAATCTGAATACAGGTCGTCCTTTCAACTTGCTGGCTGGTGAGGATCTCAACATGGATGGCGACACCACTTCGCAAGGAGACCGCCCACCAGGACTGGGTCGCAACGTTGGTATTACACCAGGATTTGCTAATGTTGATCTGCGTCTAACACGCAACATTACGCTTTCTGAGCGTTATCGTATACTAGGCTTCTTTGAGATCTTCGACTTATTCAATCGTGTCAATATCAGTGATATAAATCGTATTTATCCCCGTGATGCACAAGGCCATTTTAATCTTCCACCTAAGGATGGTGATCGCTTTATTGCTACCAGAGATCGCTTCCGTAACGCTTTTGCCTCACGTCAGTGCCAGTTTGGTTTTCGCTTCATTTTTTAAGACTTTTCTTGTTGATAATGCCGAGCAATTGATCGCTTAGAAATTGTGGAACATATACTTTATCTTCATCATCAGGTAGAGCTAGGATGAAGTTAGTCGAAAGCTAGCCAGTATAACTTCTAATAAAAACTCCCTAATCGGTGAATGAATCATGGTAATAAATAGCAGTAAAAGAGGCGCTGTCATAATTTTTATTATTCTGAATTTAGCTGTCCTTTGTTCTGGCTGCCATTCAAGTAAAGTGATAGGCGAGCGAACTGCTAATAAAAAAGCGCAAAATCATTTGCAACTGTTAACGGATAATGATAAGACCGATCAGGCGAAAACTGCCGAGAAAGAATTGGCAGAATTGACTGATCAACTAAATCAAGTTGAAACACAGATACGTCAGAGCTGCCCGCGTTATTCGGCGCTAAAATATCCGCAACCGCTCAGCTTGCCTGAGATTCAGAATCAAGTGCTAGACCGTGATACGCTATTGTTGGAGTTTGCGTTAGGCAAAGAACGCAGCTATCTATGGGCGATAACCAACAACAAGGTTTATAATTATAGATTACCTAGGCGAGAAGTGATCGAGAGTGCAGCCAGGAAAGTCTATGCGCTTATTACTGCGCGCAGCCAGCAGATAGAGTTTGAAACTGAGGCCGAGCAACAGGTGCGCATCGCTCAGGCTGATGCTGAATATCCAATTGCAGCCAGACAGTTAAGCCAGCTAATTCTCACTCCGGTAGCAACTCATTTAGGTAGAAAGCGCTTGTTAATTGTAGCCGATGGAGCACTGCATTATATCCCATTCAGTGCTTTGCCAGTGCCGAGACAAAATTCCGGTTCGGCAATAACACCGTTGCTGGCTGAGCATGATATCGTCTATCTGCCATCTGCTACTACAATAGCCATGCAGAGACAACAATTGTCGGGCCGATCTTTGGTTGATAATAAGATCCTTGTAATTGCTGATCCAGTTTTCAGTCCAGATGATGAACGTATTACCAAAAATAAGACCAATGACAGTGAGCACAAGCCATTGTTAAGCCTTTCAGATCGGTTTATCAATGATCAGATGGAGCGCTCAGCTCAAGAGTCGGGCATTACAAGAGGTAGTAAAAGTTTTTCACGACTGCGATTCACACGCCAAGAGGCAGAAGGGATAGAAACCCTAGTAAATGATCTGGACAGAAAAATTGCGCTAGATTTTGATGCCAACTTAAAAACTGTTACTGATCCTACAATCAACCAGTATCGTATCATCCATTTTGCTATTCATGGTTTTCTCAATTGCAATCATCCAGAATTGTCTGGGTTGGTGCTCTCTTTAGTAGATCAAAGAGGAGAGCCGCAGCTTGGTTTTCTCCCTGCCTATGTGGTATTCAATCTCAACCTCTCAACCGATCTGGTTGTGCTAAGCGCCTGTCAGACGGGCTTGGGTAAAGAGATAA
>JBFLVQ010000635.1:0-5625 GCA_040758525.1 Acidobacteriota bacterium | reverse complement strand
AAAATCTTTTACAAATGTCTCTATACTATTGCCAGACTTCTCGGCCTGAGTGGCAAAAGCAATAAGAGAAGATGGGTAGAAAAAGAGAATCAAGGCAATGATAATAAGTTTACTGCGATCAGATCTCGATAACATAATCGACCTTAAACTCCTTCTTTTACACTAAATTTTCCGTCCTCGTATATGGAGAAAATAGGCTACCACCTGAGCATCTTGTAAATCTGGACAAGCACGCACAGCTTCATCACTTGGTCGTGGCTCTTCAATATGCTCTAGGCGAAACCCAGTTTCAGTAAATAGATTTAACCATTGACTCAAGGTACGAGTAAACCTTGGTGTCTTAAACTTGGGCAGCCCTTGCTTTACTTCTGGCGGGGCAGCTTTAAAGAGCCATTCAGAAATCTCTCCATTAAGATTGCGAAAGTAGTCGCCAACCTCAATCGCATATGTCAATCGTTGTTCGTTGCGCAGATTACGTCGGTGGGGAGTATCATAGCAGGGATGAGAGATAGAAAATTGCAAGAAGCCGTTGGGCTTAAGCACACGATAGGCTTCTGCAAAGAGGCGATCGGTTTCTGGGATATCCATAAAACTCATAAAGCCAGTGGCAAAGTGAAAGCTAGCATCAGCAAATGGTAGTTCTACAGCACTAGCAATTCGATAATCGATACCGAGCGGCTCTTGCTCCTCTAAATATTTGGCGTGAGCAATAAAGGCTTGGGAAATATCAATAGCTATCATCTGGGCTCCACGCTTAGCTAATAGCCTGGTATTGTGGCCTTCTCCACAACCAATATCTAATCCCAATAATCCCTCAATGGCGGGCAGTGTTTCGAAAAAGGCCGGGGTATTAAGGTAATCTCGGTAGATGTCATAACCAGCTCTTGCCAGCTTTGTCCAGGCATCGGCATTGCTATTCCAGAACTCTCCTACTTCTTTGTGATCCATAAAAATCGTCTTTCTTTACTGTTGCTATATTAGGTAGAGAAGTTATACCGTACCAGAGTTAGCTAGTATATAGAACTAGAGTGTGTAGGAAAAGATCTACTTTATTATTGAGGTCTATTCTGTGAGATCGTTAATCTTTTCATTATTAATGCCAATATGAGGTGGCTTTATTGGCCGGCGTATCCATAGTGTGGTACCATCAAAAGCTTGAAACTTGGTGCTGTCGTCCATTTCAGCAATTAACGCCAGCGCCGCCAAGGCAATTCGATGTGGGTCTGTTTCTCCAATCTCAGCAGCAGCTTTGGCAAGATCGATCCTGTCTTCATTGGAGGCGATGGCAATGGCAATACTTGCGCGGAAGAATGATATGAGAGTATTTAGCTTCATAGTGGTTCCCCTTACGAAAAATTAACGATAAGAGCGAAAGCACTAAGCTGAGTGATATACTACTAAGGTGCTATTGAAAAAAACTTGAATCAAAAAAAATGAAATTTGATGAACTAGAAGCAAAGATGCGAGTTTTCGAGACCGCCTATGACTACTGTGTGCTGCCTGGAATATATATGGTTGCACGTATTGATGGCCGTAGTTTCACACGGCTAACCAAAGAAGTGCATAAATTTGATGCGCCTTATGATGAGCGAATGCGGGATTTTATGATTGCTACGGTTGAACATCTTATGCAGTGTGGCTTTGATGTGATTTATGGCTATACCCAAAGCGATGAAATCTCTCTGTTGTTCCATCCTCAGATCACTGCTTTCAACCGCAAGATACGTAAGTACAATTCCATTCTCGCGGGTGAAGCCAGTGCGAAATTCTCTCTTCTGCTTGGCGATTTAGCAGCATTTGATTGTCGTATCTGTGAACTTCCCACAATAGAATTGGTAAGCGACTATTTCCGCTGGCGCAGTGAGGATGCACATAGAAATGCCCTCAATGGTCACTGTTATTGGTTGTTAAGAAGACAGAATAGGTCGGTAGGTGAGGCTACTAGTTATCTTGAACGCTTATCAATAGCGGAAAAGAACGAACTTCTCTTCACCAATGGAATCAATTTTAACGATCTGCCAAACTGGCAGAAGCGTGGAGTAGGCTTATTATGGCAACAGTATGAGAAGGAAGGGATGAATCCAGTTACTGGACAGACTGTAAAGGCAATACGCCGAGGTATCAAAGTAGAAATGAATTTGCCTATGAAAGATGAGTATTCCGAGTTTATTAAGCAATTGCTTGCTGATACTGTAGTATCTACTTAAACTACTAGTTAGGATTCTTCTAAGGTTGTGACATTAGGTTTATGCCCAAGCTCGATTTTAACCTGACCGTTATCGTACAGAATCTAGAAAATGATTCTTATTTGGCAGAAGCGCTCTTCTTCCCAGAACTCTCTAGCTACGATACCAGCCTTAAGCGGCTCTATGAAGTTATTACAACCAATTGTCGTGAGCTGATCGAGCAGTCAACATTGTTAGATCTGCATAGACGACGTGGTTATGGTACTCCAGAGATAGCTGAAGTGATGATTCAACTTGAGCCGCCGCCGCGCTCATTAGCTTGGAAAAGAGCTTTATCATTACGTTTTCCGCTTATTCGTTGGCAACATGGTGAGGAAGGACAGATCGCCTACCTACCTACACTAGGTATAGAAGTGGTGTTGCCGAATGCTGCTCAGTTTACCGAATCATTATCTGCTGAGATACATTCACATCTACTAAGAACTAAAGTAGCAATATCTTTAGCGCAATTGGCCTGGTTGCAACGTTGTCAGGATCTACGTGTAGTAGAACTCGCCTTTACTGCTATTGTACGTAGCGCCAAACAGATTGCTGCCAATATGGGCAAGGATAAAGAAGAGAAGAAGTCTGTACTCAATGATGTTGGTAGCGATCTCACTAAGGCACAGTTACCAATCTGTTATGAGATGGATCAGGTTGTTGCCATATTGGCCGATGCGCTGATTGGCCAACGCCCTAAGAGTGTACTGTTAGTAGGTGTAGCTGGGGTTGGCAAAACCGCGGTAGTTTATGAACTGGTACGTAGACGTGCTACCTTCCAACTTAGTCATACACCTTTCTGGGCCACTAGTGGTTCACGCTTAGTTGCGGGAATGTCCGGCTTTGGGATGTGGCAAGAGCGTTGTCAACGTCTCTGGCGTGAAGCCTCTAAAGAGAAAGCAATACTCTATTTGGGCAATCTGGTGGAATTAATGGAGGTAGGTAAAAGCGTCAGCAACAGTCAGGGGATCGCGGGCTTCTTCCGCCCTTATTTAGCGCGCGGTGACTTGTTGGCAATCGCTGAATGTACTCCAGAACAATTGCCTCTTATCGAGCGTGAAGATCCACATCTGCTAGATGTCTTCCATCAGATCAAAGTAGTGGAACCGGATGTCGAGAAAGGCCGCGCTATTTTGTTGAACTATGTTATTGAAGCAGGCAATGGTGCGACACCCCCAATCGACTTTGAAGGTATTGAGACACTTGATCAACTACATCGTCGCTATGCTACTTACTCAGCATATCCAGGTCGTCCTATACGTTTCTTGAAGAATCTACTACAAGACCGTCCATCAGATCAGACCCTCTCTGCGTCAGAAGTTACCAGAGCTTTCTCAAAAGAGACAGGCTTACCGCTCTTGCTACTTGATGAGTCAAAGAAACTCCATCTGGCACAGACAAAATACTGGTTTACAGAACGTGTGATTGGACAACCTGAGGCAGTCAATCTAATTGTAGATCTGCTTGCCATGGTAAAGGCGAGGTTAACACGTCCACGTAAGCCGATCGCGTCACTACTCTTTATCGGTCCTACTGGGGTAGGCAAAACAGAGATGGCAAAATCACTAGCAGAATTTTTCTTTCAAGATCGCAATCGTATGATTCGGTTTGATATGAGTGAATATGCCGATCCTCTTGCCGTCAAACGGCTTATTGGTGGGGTTTTTGGTGCAGAAGGACTACTTACTGCGAAAGTACGGGAGCAGCCTTTTGCTGTGATACTGTTTGATGAGTTTGAGAAGGCAGATCCCTACTTTTACGATCTACTCCTACAGGTGCTTGGCGAAGGCCGTTTAACAGATGCCGCCGGTCGTGTTGCTGACTTCTGTAACTCGATTGTAATAATGACATCAAATCTAGGCGCAGAATCTTTTCAGCATAGCTTGATCGGTTTCTCATCAACAGGAATATCTAGTCAAGAAGTAGCTCGTCACTTTACCTCTGCAGTACAAGATTTCGTACGTCCGGAACTTTTCAATCGTATTGACCGAATTGTACCTTTCGCGCCACTCGATCGTACCACCGTGTTACAGATCGCTAGGCGGGAGCTAGAACGTCTGAAAACACGCGACGGGGTACAGTATCGCGGTGTCACGATGAACTTTACTGAAGAGGTAGCCGACTTTCTTGCTTATAAAGGCTACGATGCTCGCTATGGAGCACGACCATTAAAACGTGCACTGGAGCGTCAATTATTGGTACCACTTGCCGAGGAGTTGAATCGATATAGCGCAGATTTAGCACTCACAGCCGAGGTACAAGTAGATAAACAGCAATTACGTGTAAATGTACGTCCACGCGTTGATGCTGCTGGCAGGCAGCTCTCTGCGTTAGTAACCGATAGCGAGTTGGTTCAGCTTGCCTCTCAATGCGCAGCCGCACGCCGTGATGTGCAAAGATTGGTTTTAAGTCCGGCAACATTAGAACTACATAACAACATATATGGGCTTGAGCAGTTAGACAAACGCCTCTCTACACGCGTTTGGAAGCGACCAGAAGATATAGAACGGCTTAGTGTGTTACCAAAACTTCGACATGTTGCCGATATGATAAAAGCGCTCAATGAGAAGGCCGCCACGCTAGAAGATCAGATGCTACTTGCTCTCTATGATAAAGCTGTCTGTGATAAACCTGACCTAACAAAGGAAGTAAAGGTACTTACTGATGAATGGCTAGAGCTACTCTTTACGCTCTACTCGCTTAAATTCAAAAACCCAGACACCGTTATACTGGCAATCTATGGCGAGAATGCCAAAACAGTTCACGAATTAACACGCTCTTATTATGATACTGCGATCAATTCTGCGGCAGAAGTAGCAATCTATGAATTTGTTCCTTACCAGGGCCCGCCACTTCCACCTGCAGAAGAGGCCGATACAACAGAAAAGGGTGATAAGAGGACAACACCAGAAGTTTATCCACTATTAGGGCGATTGGTGATCAAGCAGTTAGTAGAGAAACCCAAGCCATTCTTTGCCAAGCCTGGCCAAGGTGTAATTGGAATTATGCTAAGTATTACTGGGCGGCTTGCTTTTCCACGTTACCAAGCAGAAAGAGGACTACATCTTTTTGTTGAAGATCGTCAAAACCAGCGTTGTCTTGTTCATACCAGTGATGCATTACCAAGTGATTACAAACCACCTGATGGTATCGAGAAGCGTGGCGCAATTGCCAATCAGGAGCGACGTCGTAACTACAACAATGACAAGTCAGTAATTGAAGATCTAGTGCTTAAGAAAAAATATCCTTATTATCGCCAAAATATTGGTCAGGTATTGGCCTTGGTGTTAGAGGAACGACTTGTTGCAGAAGCTCGCGCCCTGATAGAAAGTTGACCTAGTGCTTTCAATTTAACGGCCAGCTTTCTGCCTCTTCGGGTTTACCCATTCATTGGGTAAAT
>JBFLVQ010000634.1:0-5646 GCA_040758525.1 Acidobacteriota bacterium | reverse complement strand
CTCTCCATCTTCTACATGTAAAACAATACACCCTTACAGAGGTAAGCCAATCTTTTGTTAATGTATTGGTAGAGGCAGGTGAGGGTGAGAGTAGCCGCACACTTTCTGGTGTAGCAACAATCAATCCCTACCCACCAGCGGAAGCTGCTGCACGTGCTACTCTCAATGCTCTTAATCGCACCTTATCGCCTTACCTGAAGGCAAATCTCTCCTGGCAAGAGCTGATCAAGAGACTTATTCCGATAAGCTAGCCGATCGGCTAACAGATATTAGCCAATCGCAGCGACATGTAGTACACCATCACAACGCCGTATACGTTCAAGTGCTTCAGTGGGCGGAGACTCTTCAAGCATAATTTTAGCACTAGCAGCCGTTGCACCTTCGAAGATCTGATTCTGCATCTCCTGTACATTGCAGCCATGTTCTTTTAGCACTGCAAAAACAGCAGCAAGTACACCAACACGATCCTCATGCCGTACGACTAGACCATACTCTCCTGGGGGAGTACGCCGCAGATTAACACAATTGGGGATCTCACCCCCAGTGAGAAACTCTTGCACAATACGTACTACCTCTTCGCCCGTCTCGAATTCAGCCTGATCGGTAGATGCACCGATATGGTGTGTACCATAAAGATTGACAGAACGGGCAAGATCAAAAGTGACTTCAGCCTCACCAGTCGAAGGTTCTTCACTAAAAACATCGAGTCCAGCAAAGACTCGTCCTGCTGATAAGGCGGCGGAAAGTGCAGTCTCATCGATGACTTCGCCGCGTGAAGTATTGATAAAGATCGAACCAGATTTCATCTTCTCGAAGAACTCCTTACCAAGCAGGCCACGTGTCTGGTTAGAGAGCGCCAAATGTACAGTGACAATATCGGCTACCTCTGCAATTGCCAGTGGTGTAGGCGCATAGTCAATCTCCAGTTCAGCCGCTTGTGCAGGTGTCAGTGAACGTGACCAGCCGATCGTCTTTAAGCCAAAAGGACGGCTACGCACTAATACTTCGCGGCCAATCTGACCTAGACCAATAATGCCTAATGTACGGCCTTTGAGTCCTTTCGCCTTGGAGAATTTTTTCTTATTCCAGCGACCTTGGCGTAGTTCCACAACATTGTCAGGAATACGTCGATCAATGGCAAGAATAAGCCCCATTGTTAACTCTGCGACTGCGGCAGCATTCTTACCTGGGCAGTTAGTGACATAGATACCACGCGCCGAGGCACCTTTTACATCAATCGTGTTTGTGCCGGCACCAGCACGTATGATTAAGCTAAGTGACTTGGCGGCTGCCAAGGCTTCGCTGGTTACCCGAGTGCTACGCACGACTAGCATATCAATATCGCCGAGCGCTTCTGGAAGGGTGTTATCAGTGAGTTCGGGCCGATTTATTACCTCCATGGATTTGAGCTGTCCGAGTGCTGTAATACAGCTAGGGTGAAGCTTGTCTGCAAGAAGAATCTTTGGCATAGAGCGCCTCCATATAATTCATATGGCAGCAATTCTATAACAATTCAGGATGAAGTTGTAACTGTTCCAATCCCCCTTTTGTTGCCTGCTGATACTAGCGCAGGTAAGATAATATTTGCTATTGAATGCTGCTGTCATAAGCTCTATCGAATAGAAAAGGAATTCTTATGAACGTTTATCTCGTGATATCTGGAATACTGACCATTCTAATGGCAATTGCTCATACCGTTATGGGTGAAATTTTAATTTTAATCCCTTTACAAAAGACGCAAGGATTACCAGCAATAATGGGAAGTGTTCGTACAACAAGAGAAACACTTAGGTTCGCCTGGCATGTTACGAGTGTGCTTGGAATTGGAATTGCCTTTATTTTCTTTTACTACGCTAGCTTCACTCAATTTAACTTAGAACAGATCTATATTTTGAGAACGCTGTCTGTGACTTTCTTAGCGAGTTTCGTAGTAGCAATTATTGGCTCAAGGGCTAAACATCCTTCCTGGATAGTTTTCATTGTCGTATCAATATTGATTTGGCTGAGTACGAACTAATCATGTGACAAAAGAGCACTCTCCTCTTTCCTTGGACAAACTTAATGATAAATTTCCCAGCTAGAGAGCGACAAGCGCGAGCCATTGAAGCAGCCATTAAAATCGCTGACACTTATCAGATAAGATCGGATACGCCTATCATATTGAAAGACTCTAATAACACAGTTATCCATCTTGCTCCGTCTATGGTTGTTGCTAAAGTTGCAACATCGATACTGCGAAAACAGAACATCTCTAATCTGGAGCATGAGCTTAACGTCGCATTACATCTCACCAATGTGGGTGCGCCAATCGTTTCACCTAGTAAGGAGATTCCTCCTTGCATCTATCGGTATAAAGGTTTAGAGATTACTTTTTGGCAGTACTGTGATGGAGAAATACACGAAGAGATAGACCGCTGTGAGTTTGTTGCTGTTCTCAAACAATTCCACACTGCTTTGGCCAGCTATCAAGGTATACTTAAGTCGTTTACCGAAGATTATCAAGAGTGTTACTCGCTATTGGACAGTTACCACCTTAGTCCAGAACTGTCAGTGACTGACCGTCAATTCTTGCGTCAAGTTTATCAACATCTACGTGTGAGATTAGATACTATCGATTATGAGGATATTCCAGTACATACGGAGATTCATGGAGGAAATGTTATCTGGACGGACAGAGGGCCACTACTGATCGACTTTGAAAGCTGTTGTCGTGGGCCACAGGAGTTAGATTTTCTCTTTTTCTCGGAAAGAAATTTGTCGATCTGCCCAGGCCTCAATAAACAGCTTATGGAGATTTTGTGTGATCTTAGAAGTTTTCGTGTTGCCGTCTGGTGTTGGTTGCAACCCGATAGGGCGCCAGAGGTTCTAGAAGCAGCAGAATATCATCTCAGCCGCTTGCATAGTCTATATTGAAGATGAAAGGAAAAGCTCGGAGACGACACGTCTCAAGCCGCGGCGTGGTCGAGCAAGCTCTTGCAGCCGATGGTAAGTTAAGTGTGCCCTATGAGGGAAAAACTGAATGAATGAGATTAAAATAATTTACGTCACAAGATTGTAGCGGCTGTGGAGAGCGTACATAAGAGTCTCTCTCAGCCTGAGCATAGATGTGTTGGTTGTGGATTGATAATACATCGTGATCATAACGCCGCCAGTAACCTTCTACATTCCCCAAGGCAGTGACCCTATCTTAGGGGATGTAGAAGGTTACTTCTCCAAATGATCTAAGAATCTCCCTCCATAGTTGTTAGACTTGGATGGTGAGTGTCAACGCTGCTATAAAACCCTTTGCACACCTGGTAAAATCCCTGTTCAATAGGGAAAATAACTTCTACAGTATTAAAAGCGATTTTTACCGCATCAAAAATGGTTTGTACACCATTAAAAATGATTTGCGCAAGATGTAAATCGCTTTGTCCACAGCAGAATACAACTTGCGTAAGATAGTCGCTTAATTACTCAGGGAAAAATCCCGGTTCAAGCAGGAAAAAAGACAGTGTTGGGCTACGAAAAGTAGTACAATAACGGCGGTAAAATTACAGATGCGCGATTTGCGTTTACTAAGATCGGTAATTAATAAGGAGTACTTAATATGGATGATTTAGAAATACGCAGATATCAGATGTTAACGCGTGTGCGCGATTTTGGCATTGCCCAGGCGAGCGCATTTTCGCCTGACTCATTAGGTGGGGAGCTGTTTGCTATTATTAGAGAAATTGTCAAACAATTGTCCGAACATGCTAATGCACAATCCTCTGGTGCACGTAGCTCTCGTTCGGGAACTAGCAATAAAGCTATTGCACGCGCCATTTTGCGCGAGAATCTGGAAGTGATTAGCCGTACTGCTCGCTCTATGGCGGTTGACATGGTAAGTTTAGAAGATAAGTTTCGTATGCCGCGTGGCAATAATGATCATACATTGCTTACTACTGCGCGCGCATTTGCCAAAGATGCTCAGAAGTTCAAAGATGAGTTTATCCGTCATGAACTGCCAGACGACTTTTTGGAAGAGCTCAATGCCGATATTGCTGATTTTGCCAGAGCGATTACTGAACAGGATACTACTACAGCCGCTCAAGTAGTTGCTAATGACACCATTGATGAGGCCATTGAACAAGGAATGAACGCTCTACGACGACTTGATGCTATTGTACGTAATAAATTCCGCAATGACCTCGCTAAAATTGCTGCTTGGGAGAGTGCTAGTCATGTTGAACGTGCATCACGATCGGCAGCCACATCAAAAATATCCGCGCCAGCAAAATAGTTAATCTTAGTCTTAATAATTACTCTAGGTCGGCTATCAGTGATTGCTAAAAGCTGATAGCTGACAATTATCATCATCGCTGTTTTGACACTCTTTGGTACTCTTATTATGGCTATTATAGGTTGATGGTAGAGTTTCTAAATTTTGGAAATCTTGTCTAGCTTTTAGACGAGATAAGTTATTGGGTAATTTGCTAATTTTTCTAAATTATTGCTTTGATAGTTTTTATTCTAATTGTCAAAATTCTTTTACCACTGGCACGCACATTGCTGCAATAGAATGCGCTAATGGTATTCTATCAACTGGTCGCTCTGAAAGCAGTTAAGCACTGAGATCTGGCAGAGATAGTTGACCAGTATAACCAAACATACTGTATTCAACTTTCAGCTTCAGGAAAGCTGAACTGTGGTTAGATTGCGTTTACTGAGAGTACTTTTGTGTGAGGTAACATCAATGCTATTCCAATTACAAGGAAACACATTAGTAATCAAACAAGAAAAAATTGATGATGGAAAAGAGAACTCTGCCGAGTATCACAGATTAACAGATACACAACAATATGATTTAGCTAAAAACTCACTTGAGTTGGTATTACGGCAACAGCTAGAAAATTATCGTAGTGTGCGAAAGTTATTATTTCTAATAGAAGAAGCTATTGCAGAACGCTCGACAATGCGTCAATGGCAATTGACAGATACCAGAATGGTTGAGCCAATAGGTCTAATACTATCTTTGAATATTAATATTATGCGATTAATAGACCCTTATAAATTGGATACATTATCTGAAGAAGAGTATAAACGATTAACCGATTAAATTATTGTACTGTATCTGCGTGAGAGATCTGCCTGGCTCGCATAGGCTGCCAATTTATAATTTATAATTCACAATAAAAAGATTTGATTATATGGCGTTCAAATGGATATGTCCTAATAGAAGTTATTATCATATTGGTAGAAGGTTATAATGGTACTATGGACGTTCTTTTTTGACTCATAGATTATTTTATCTACACCAATTTGCCACACCTATTAGCATCAATATATGATCCAAATAAAGCAGTCAGACAATATATACATGATGTGCTTTGCACAAGAGTCGCCTCATAATCGTTGACATACAGAGATAAATAGCCGCTATTTCTGTCTAGATACAAGAAACTGTTCTAAGGTTCAGACAAAATCTTGATATCTTGCTATTTCGATCTTCTTGAATCTTGCTGTATAGAGTTTAAGTTACCACCATCTTCAATCACACACAATTAATGGTATTGCTATTGCATGCTGTCGGGATCGATATTGGCATAAATGGGTTTTAAAAAGTTCGATTCTTGGAGATAACAATGGGTACATTGGCTCAGATAGCTCAGATAGCTCAGATAA
>JBFLVQ010000633.1:0-5658 GCA_040758525.1 Acidobacteriota bacterium | reverse complement strand
ATCAGGTCTTCCACTAGCCATAAAGATCAGAAAACTTTCGTCCGGCGCAATAAATGGCTCATATTCATCAAACTCTGTATTTATCATATCACCCAAGTTTTCTGGCTCGCTGTATTTACCATTAATAAATCGAGCGTAATATAGATCTACACCACCTTTCCCACCACTACGCCCGGAACCAAAATAGAGTGTGCCATTTCTGGAAAGCGTAGGAAAATATTCACCTGCTTCACTATTAATTGGCGGCGCTAAATTTTTTGGCTCGCCCCAACCTGTTAAAGTCTTCTCCATTACCCAAATATCTGGTTTACGTGGAGTATTGTCGGATGAATCAGTTAGAGGTCGTTTGGAGATAAAGAACATCTGTTTGCCATCTTCAGTAATAAAAGGATCAGCATCAGAGTATTGTCCAGAAAAAGGCGCAACCTCTGGCTCACTCCATTTGCCATTTTCAAAGTGTGAAACAACGATAGTCCAAAAATTGAAATCGGGTGTGTTCTTGAGAAAGTAGAGGGTTTTGCCATCCGGGGAAAACTCTGGTGTTGACTCGTATTCGCCAGTTGAAATCACTCCTTCAGCAAAGATAGTAGGCTCAAGTAGATCTTCTGCAGACGCATAAGGCGTGCTAAGCTCAAAGCTATATAAGTGGCTTACCCACCAACATCCCAGTGATGATAAGATTAAAAAAAGAACTGTGGCAAATAATCGTGCACTCATATCAAGTTGCTCCTGAAAATCAGAACTTGGAAATCCTATGTATCTACATCTTCCACTAATAAGGAAAACGGTCTTTGATAGTGTTTGATATAGTCTGGAAGATTGATCCTATCAGGCAGTTGGGAATCTTTAATGGCAGCACCAGCAATCAATTTAAGAGGAATTACTCCTGCCCAAACATCCATTTGATAATCTTCTTCATCATCAAGAGGGTCGCCGCTACGAATCTTTGCTGAAGCCTCTTCGAGCGAAAGTGTTAACACCATTGTGGCATCAAGCTCGTTTTTTGTTGGCCGCCGGATCTCTTGCCAGCGTCCTGGCAGAATATGTTCAGTAAATGCTTGTAGAGCAGCGAGTTTTTCTGCTTCGTCAGAGACAACAGCAGCTCTGCCAAAAATCACGACAGAACGATAGTTCATTGAGTGATGAAATGCTGAACGTGCCAGCACCAGACCATCAATCAGAGTTACCGTTACACAAACCTCTATCTCGCCAGCCATTGCCCGTAACATACGGCTCGCTTGTGAACCATGTATTAGTAGTCTATTACTAACTCGGGCATAACCTGTGGGAATTACAAAGGGTTGATTATCAATGGTAAAACCTATATGACAGATAAAAGCTTCGTCAAGAATCTGGTAGATTAACTCACGATTATATGAGCCACGTTTAGGTAATCGCCGTAATCTGGTCTTTTCCGTCTGAGCAATATTTTCACTCATAGTTTAATCTCTTTCCAGCAGAGGATAGTATTTTTCTTTAACTATTTTTAGGTGATGGATCTGATGCCCAATAATGTTAAACCCCATCGCCCCTACAGAGATCTCATATTTCCAGTTTATTCCTTTATTTAACAGTGTCTCATGATCGAAACTAGCAAACAGTGTTTTTGTCGCGATACGAACATCTCTTAATTCATCGATTAGATCTTCCACTCTTCTTCTGTCTGCGTTGGCAGTTGTAACCAGAAAATCTGGATCAAATCCTGCTGGAGTCGTTGGGTCTTTTCTCGCAAAGAGCAAGGTCCGGTAGGATAAAATTCTTTCTACATCAGTAAGGTGCTGAATAACCTCTTTAATGGTCCATTTTTCTTGTGCATATCTTTTACCATTAAGCTCTGTTAAACGGTTAATGTCTAATCTGTTCAACTCTGCTATACTGTCATCGAAAGCCTGTGACAGTTCAACATCGGCGACCAAGTTTATATATTTATCAAAATACTGCGGCATTGGTCTGATCTCAGATCTCTTCATATCAATAACCACCTATTCATTGAGAATTTTTCAAATTGCTAGTTGATCACATACTCAGTAGTCCCAGGCGATCTATAGAATAGAGGCCAGGTAGACAACTTCTGCTAATCAGTTCTGTCAACCTACGACTACCACCAAATTCGGCATCACGCTTGTTTGCCACTAAATGTACTGCTTCGTGAATAAGAATAACTGCCCGCTGCTGGAGTGCTGTGGTAGGCTCTCTAGCAGGATTGAAAAAATAGGTATTTAAAAACACCATACGACCTGCTCCAGTAAAAGTTTCTCTGACTACCTCAGCAACCAGCCATCTACGATTCTTAAGAAAGCGATTTTGCACCGTCTCGCGATTACCATCCTCATTTAGATAAGGCAACCCGATCGATGAATACCTACCATCAAATAGATCTACATTGACTCTTATCACCATTAACTCATTTAGACTGTTAATTCCATACTCTTGCAGCGCCTTATCACATTCACAGGATCTAGTTAGTGACTTGGCATAGTTCAAGGTTTCACTAGCCAGTTCAAAATCTTTGCCAACTAGTCGTGGAAAGGGATTGTTCCCTAGGATAGGATAAGCGGTAAGACGCTCTGAGTTAGCATAAACAGTAGGCATTACAACTGTCGGCGGGCATATTGCCTGGACAAAGATTACAACCAATAGAAACAATGTGGCTCTTCCCATAAACTTCTTGAATGAATGCGATAAACTTGGGCATCCTGTGTTTAGCAATTTGGTTGTTGGTTGTGCCTGTCTGCATAACTTCACATCTCACTATTAGAAGTTGATTACATCACAGGTAATGAAATGTCTTGCTAATTTAGGGTACGCTTAAGACACTTCAAAGTATGCACCTTAGTTGTAAAAGTATGCATCCTGTTTGTAAAAATCTTCTTGTTAGTCTTGTTAGACGACATATCAAATCTTATCCTATTCGATTTTTCCACTACTATTCTCGACTACAGAGATTGATTTTAAGCAGAATTGGCCTTTAGACAAGAACCAATTTTTGACAAAATATATAGACCAATTTACAATTGCGGATATGACGATGACTGACATTCCTTTTATAATGCTCGACGATAAAAACAGTGCTATTCCGCTTTATCGACAGATTTATGAAGCGATTCGCACTTCAGTTCTTAACGGGGAGTTTGAATCTAGAATGCGACTGCCTGCCACTCGTCTACTAGCAAAGCAGTTAGGCGTATCACGTATGACTGTCGTTAATGCTTATGAACAACTGCTAGCCGAAGGTTACATTGAAGGCCAGATCGGATCCGGGACATATATTGCTTCAACGCTTCCAGAAGAGATGCTGCGTGTTTCTGAAAACAGGTCATTAGCAAAGAAGAAACCTACTAAAACTAGAAACCAGATGCTCTCACAACGTGGTAAATGGCTGGCTTCAACCGATGTTACAGTACTGCGTTTAGAGGCAGATAGTAAGAACTATGCGTTTCAGAACGGTATGCCTGCGGTTGATGAATTTCCTTTTAAGATTTGGGCAAAACTCTGCGCACGCTTACTTAAAAATCCCCCGCGAGAGCTGTTAGGCTATGGCGACCCGGCTGGTTATCTTCCTTTACGTGAAGCTATTGCTGCGCACTTGAAATCTGCGCGAGCTGTACATTGTGAGCCAAGCCAAATAATCATTGTTGCAGGCTCGCAACAAGCACTAGATTTAACCGCGCGAGTACTGATCGACCCCAATGATATAGCTTGGATTGAAGATCCTTGTTATCTTAGCGCACGTAATACATTTCTCTCCGCAGGAGCAAAAGTTGTCTCAGTTTCAGTCGATTCAGAAGGAGCCAACTTAACTACTGGTGTGCTAGCAGACAGACCGGCTCGACTGATCTATGTTACCCCATCACATCAATTTCCCCTTGGAGTAACAATGAGTTTATCTCGTCGTCTAGCATTGCTTGAATGGGCAAGACGTTGCGAAGCTTTTATTATTGAGGACGATTATAATAGTGAGTTTAGATATGCTGGACATCCCCTTGCCTGTTTACAAGGACTTGATAAAGATGGTAGGGTGATTTATATAGGAACTTTTAGTAAAACCATCTTTCCTTCTTTGCGTCTAGGTTGTATCGTTGTCCCAGAAGATTTGAAAGATGCTTTTATTGCTGCTCGTGCTTTGGTTGATAGACAATCCCCTTCACTTGATCAAGCAATACTGACAGACTTCATCAATGAAGGACACTTTGCCCGTCATATACGCCGTATGCGTTCGCTCTATGAGGAACGTCAACAAGTTCTTGTTACTGCAGCCAAACGCGACCTAGCAGGTCTATTGGAGATAGAGCCATCTGAAACAGGTATGCATTTAGTTGGTTGGTTACCGCCCGGGGTCGATGATAAAACCGCGGCCAAGAAAGCTGCTGATTATGGATTGGAAGTATCACCATTGTCCGGCTATAGTCCCAATCCATTACCACACTCAGGGTTAGTGTTAGGCTATACAGCAATAAATGAGAGACAGATCAAAGATGGAGTAAAACGACTAGCTAAGGCTCTATCTCAAGTCTCCAAACCGCGCGGTTATTAGATCTGCTCAAGCAAGTTGCCAGCGAACATTAACTGTTTCCGTAACACGTTGTATCATCTCGGCGCCAAATACTGCTGCTACACTGGTAACACCATTGATATCTTTATCGGCAGTAAGCAAACGATAGGCAGTCTCTGCGCAGATCACTGCGGTAACTCCATATGGATCAGTACCCGTGATAATGACACGCTGCGACTCTGTTCCCGCTTTTGCTTCGCAAATGATGGTAAAGAGCGCATGCTTACGTTCTGCTTCATTTGGTCCAACTGACTGACTCTCAATCTGACGAAACATGATCTTGCTTAGCGGGGTCTTGGCAGCGACGGCAGTAAGTGTTAAACCTATTTTGAATAACCAGACAGGTGCCGTACCCAAGCTCATAAACGTACTTACCCTTTGGGTACGTGTATGTCTGGGTATCGTACAAATCTCACCGCCGCCAAAAGAGACGACACTACGTTGCCCTATTTTAGGAAACTCGATTAAGTTCTGCTCGCCAGCCGCTGCCATCGCTACATATTGGCCGTTGCGGTAGAAATAGAAAGGATTGGCAAGTGCGCGTAGCAGTGACTTTTTCGTGCCTCGGGTCATACCAACATTATCCATAGCATAATAGATATTGATCTCATCACATTCTCCTAGGCCATGTGCAGCCAGCGCCGCGCCGGCATCGCCAACAGCATGTTCGAACGCGCATGCCGGTATCAGTACACTACCGTGTTGTTGTGCAATCTCATGTAGTTGGTCAAAGACCTGCTTAATAAAATACTGCTCACCAGTAGTATCTAAATAATGAACACCGTGCTCTGCAGCGGCACGTGCTATTCCCATACCCATATCTGTAAATGGACCAGCACAATTGATAAGCACTTGTGTGTTTGCAAAGATCGACTGACAAGTCTCAAGTCGCAATACATCAGCTACCTGCCTGGAAATATTAGGTCGTCCTAACATAACAGCTAGAGCCTGTAACTTCTCAGCACTACGTCCAGCAATTTGAAACTCTACTCCTAGCCGTAATAGCTCTTGGCAAATTAATTGGCCTGTGAACCCGGTCGCCGCTAATACTGTAATCATCTTAATCTGCTCGCTTTCACTATCAATACTATGCTTACTCCATATGA
>JBFLVQ010000632.1:0-5658 GCA_040758525.1 Acidobacteriota bacterium | reverse complement strand
TTGCTAATCAAGCCAATCCACCCGCACCAAGTCGTACTCAGCTTAAGAAAGAGATGGGGCGTATCATCAAGGATATGAAGGATAATGATAGTAGGGTAAAGGGTTACACAACATGGGCAGAGTTTGGTGAGATGGTAAAGGAAAGGTGTGGTAATGAGGGGTTGCCTTATGATAATGCGTTGTTTGAGGAGATTATGAGGGAAACAGGTAGATCGTAGGGTAGTGGTGTAGAGTAGGCAATGGGGAAGGGTAGACAGGGAAGGATAGGCAATGGGGAAGGGAAGAAGAGATCGCCGAGGAGATCGAGGGGAAAGAGATCGAGCCATCAGATCGGAGATCGGGAGATCAGGAGATCAGATCAGCGGGGCAGGGTAGGGTAGGGAAGTGGAGATCGGGTTAGAGATCGGGCCGGTTATTGCTGAGAGCGAAGGCGGGCAAGAAAGGTGCGAGCTTCTTCAGTTCTAGGGCTTTCAATTTGCTCTAAGATCGTTAATGATTCTTCAGCACAGGCGATGGCTTGAGAGCGTTGGCCAAGGGTGTGTACTTCGTCGGCGAGGTTGTGGAGGGTATAACCTTGTTCAGAAACGTCGCCAATTTCACGCTTAATAGCTAATGCTTGCTGGTAATAGTCGATGGCCTTTTGTAGATCACCTAATTCCTTATAGCGGATACCAAGGTTACCAAGAACAATCCCTTCACCCATTCTATCGCCAATCTCACGATGAATAACCAATGCTTGCTCATAATAGCTGATGGCCTTGTGAGTATCGCCTAAGTCGGCATAGGCATTGCCCATGCTGGTTAATGCATTACCTTCACCTCTACGGTCACCAATCTCACGGGCAATGGTGAGACATTGCTCATAATACTCAATGGCTTTACGATACTCACCTAGACTGTAGTAAGCATTGCCTAGGCTACCTAAGATACCACCTTCAGCACGTCTATCACCAATTTCACGGCTAATAAAGAGCGCTTGTTGGCAATACTCAATGGCTTTACGATATTCACCTAGATTGCGGTAGGCAATGCCCAGGCTACCTAAGTCTTGACCTTCACCCCTACGGTCACCAATCTCACGGCTAACAATAAGCGCTTGTTGGTAATACTCAATGGCATTACGATATTTGCCTAGATCTGCGTAGGCAGTGCCAAGATTACCAAGATGCACACCTTCCGCATCCCGCCGCCCCAATTTCTTCGCTGCTGTCAATGCTGCTTCCATCCAGTCGATCCGTTCACGTGGGTGTAAGCGTAAGCTGAGCACATACACACCAGCATCAGGATAATCACAACACAACCCAGCCGCCCGTTCATCCTTCTCAGCATTCCCCGCTGCCCATTTCTGCCCTGCCTCAATATTCACCCGCTCGGTATCAAAGAGCTTGAGACCAGCTAGCACGTTGTCATTGCCTTTCTTGTATAATTCTTTAGCTTCTCTCAATACACCACAATAATACTCACTATGCCTTCCTTGCGCCTCATACCTCTCATCATCCCCCAACTTCGCATCAGCAAATAATCTCACCAGGTCGTGCAACCTGTACCTACCACCCACTTGATCAAACAACACCAAGCTATAATCCATCAACTCACTAAGCCTATCCAGTGCGCCATCTTCTTCCATTGCCCATACAGCCATTGCTGCCTTCAAATCAAAAGTATCAGGGAACACGGCCAGCATACGCCAGTGCTCTTGTAATTCCTCACTGAGCAATTGGTAGCTTAAGCTAATAGAGGCATCGACAAGCTTGAGACGTTCTTGTTCTTTGGCCAACCTTCTCAGGTATTCCTCAATGGTGAAATTGGTACGCTTAGCTAGCAGATCGGCAGCCAATCTCAGTGCCAATGGCAAATACCAACACAACCTAGCCATCTCATCAGCCTGCCCACCAATCCTTGGCGCTATCTTCAATAACAAACCACACGCATCATCCACTGACAAGGTATCAAGATCTTTAACGAACAATCCCGGTAGATTGAAATGCTGGCGTGAGGTAACAATCATCACACAACCATCAGGTGGCAATAACGGTCTCACCTGCTTATCATCCCTGGCATTATCCATTACCAGCAATGCTCGCTTACCATCTAACACAGAGTGATACAACCCACTCAACCTATCCATATCATCAGGCAATTTCATCTCAGGATGGAAGCTACTAATAACGTGCTGCATGATCTGCATTGGTGATAATGGTTGTTGTTCTGCTGCACCCTTCAAATCCAGGTAGAATTGAGCATCGGGATATTTAGTTTTTAACGTCCTACTAAGCACTAGCGCAAGCGCAGTTTTCCCTATTCCCCCCATCCCCCTTAACCCCGATATCGTCACGCCACCTTGCTCAACACCTCGTTCCATTTTACCTAACAACTCATCAATCTCATCTTGGCGGCCAGTGAAGTCAACAGGGGGTGAAGGTAGCTGGTGTAGGGAAGTGGCAGAAAAGGAAGAAGCTGCTTGCTGAAAGATCACTGTGTCAGCATGGGCGATGTTAGCTATAGTACCAATATTTCCACCGGACACATGGGTATTAAAGGTTGCTCCTGTCGTTGTCCCTGTTGGTGACGGCACCGCTTGAGTACTATTACCACTTGCCGAAGGCTGCTCTTCTTGCTTGCGCTTCTCATCCATAGCGTTGACTCTACCCTCTACTTTACTGATACACCAGCTTATCAAACCACCATTGATAATCTAGTCGTGAGATTACAGTGGTAGAAATACAGATAGGCTAGTTACCTTGATTAACTTGGCTACCAGACCTTCTCACTAACCTAATAACTAGCCTCTATAGATCTAGGCGTAAAAGAGCAGAAAACGGCTCACAAATAATTGAGGAAGATTAGTAGTAGTTAAGTGAGAGGAAACTTTTTATTACTACCAGCAGATAATAGTAATGGTTTGAAAGTAACGATAAGAGAGGTAAGATAATGCCTATCAATAACATCTCATCAAACAATGGCAACTTTGATATTTCCGTTGAGCCACAAGAGAAAACAAGCAGAAGTGCTTTTGTAGATGCACTTATCACCGAAGTAACAGTACCTAAACTAGATGGTAGTTCTAAGGATGCCGCCTATTTTGATCTTGAGTGGGAAGCTGAAACGGTTAGGTGGCAGATTATGAAAAAAATGGATCAAGATATAGAACGCCAAATGCAATCTATCAACGGTGCAGACTCCTTTAAGAACACTATTACTCCATGGATTATCGCCGAAAGAGATGCCCCTTAACTTTGTGGGGTATTTAGATTCCCTCCACATATTCTCTTCTGGACCAGCCTGCACATTCACGTAATAAGTTACAATTTCAACCCTCTAACAATGGCACAACCCAACAAAAGAACAAAAAGCGACATAGCCATAGGGGTAAATAGCGTCCTTCGTGGACGCTCTATTTTAGATAACAAATCTAGAACCACGAAGGACGCTAGGCTCTGTGTCCTAAAAATTATACGTTTATGTCGAGTACCAGATTATGCCGTGCTCTACATAAACCGTTATCTCGGCTGTACCCGGATTATGCCTTACGCAGGCTGGATTTCCGCCGATAGCCCCGGATGGAGTATTGCGGAACACGGGCTATATTGGATATCGATTGGTTGCACGAACAAATGTTATCGGGATTCAGGTCTGTTTCGTATAGCAGAATCACCGATTGATAAAAATAGCCTTCATTAGTGCCGTTACCACCGAAGGGAGGTGGAAGCGGTTGCTCACCGTCAAGAATGTCATACGTTGTGGTGCAGGTAATAAGATTATCAGAAGAAGAAGCTTGAACCGTATAAACTTGATTTACTCCTTCCTGTTGGGTGTAATAGCTGCTAAGGTCAGTGACTGTATCAAAAGTCACGGATGTGGAATTATTACCAATATAAGGAATATCAAACATAAGTGTGCATGTATAAACAATGCTGCTGTCGGCTGGATCTAACAACTGAATTTGCATGGCATAACCAAGGCCATGAAGTTCAGAATTGCTGGTAAAGTACATATCTCCGTATACAGCTTGATTTATAGGAAGTGCTCCAGGAACTGGCGAGCCATTGCACACTGGTGCAAACGGCATATATGACGCAATGGACCCGTCTGAATTGAATGTCACAGGGCCAGTAACAAGAATTCCCTCGTCAAACCATAAACTCCATATGGCGTTATAGCGGGTAAGATTCCAAAGTCGTACCCGTTGATAAGTGGCGTGGAGAAAAAAGCTCAGCATTATAAAAGCGATGGCAATGGCGATGCCTATGCCAATAAATGATAGCCCAATACTACTTTCCGCGATAACTACGTCTGCTTCTTCAGAAATTGCGGTAGATGCATCCGATTCGGCAGTGCTGATATCTTCTTCTGTATCATAACCATCATCATCGCCACCATTGAAAAAATCATTGTCAAAATTTGCAATCTGAGCAGCAAGGTTATTAGCTGTAGAGTTAATTAATTGGGATAATCCTGAAAGAAGAGCTGTTAAAACGACAGTACTACCAACTGCAAGCCCAAGCCACCATGAGATTTGCGACAAATCGGTAGCGTTGTAACCTGTTGTCAGTGTAACAGCGCCAATTCCATTGTAGGTGACGCCATTTATAGTTTGTGTGCTAGAGTTAACATTTAAATTTCCAGAGTCAACAGTTATATTGCATTGCAAAGCAACATAATAGTTATTACCTTGTTCATCCTCTTGTTTTACATAGTAAATTGGCAATCCATTCACATCGGTAGCAGACTCCCATCCACTTGGTCCTTGTGATTGTAACTGTCCAAATAATGAGGAAAAAATATTTATTGTATCAAAATAACTCGATGTTGCTGGACCACCTTGGGCAGCAGTTAAGACGCTTTGAATTACAGCGTCGGCCGAAAAGTTATTTGATAATGGAGTTACTGCCGCCGAACTGCTAAGTGCGAAGGTTGGTGTGCTCATTGTATTCTCCTTACATGTTAGAATTGAAAGAAAGCAGAGATTGTGTAGGCCATTCGATAGTAACGGAACAAAAAACAACGATCTTGAGTTAGGAAAACGAAGATTTTCTTTACTTCAAGATGTTTATCGCCATTAGCCGATTCTAAAGGGTTTAGCAGTAAAGAAATCTGGTAAAGATATCAAAGTCCAGTAATTCCTTTGAAAGTTGAGTTTCTTGACCATTTTTTACAGGCTCAACCTCACAGTTTTTGAAGTTCGTTGTTTTTTGGACCTTTACTGATACTGTTGGATCCCCGAGGTGAAAAATAATCCATCAGCCAGAGCAATGTAAGGGTAGAAAAAGTCTCTTTATTATTGTTCTTCTTTTTGACCGTTATTATTAAGAAAGGACTTAGCTCAGTAATTTCCACAGCTTTGAGTAGGATTCCAACAAATTTGAGTGTGATTCCAACAGCTTTGAGTAGGATGTTATTGCTTGCCCATTACAAAAGGACCAGCCAGCACATTCACGTAATAAGTTACAATTTCAACCCTCTAACAATGGCACAACCCAACAAAAGAACAAAAAGCGACATAGCCCATAGCCCCTAGCCTGTAACCCATACCTCATACCCCATACCCCACCCACACCTTTAGTAATGGTATTAAGGTGCTAATAGGGTGGTAATAGTAATGGTACAAAAACCAACGAACTTAAACTCAACTTGAAATATACCGATCTGGCGGGAAAT
>JBFLVQ010000631.1:0-5685 GCA_040758525.1 Acidobacteriota bacterium | reverse complement strand
AGAGAATGCCTAAGCTAACCGGTTGATCTTCTTCGCTAAAATAGCTGATTTTTTGTAACACATCATTGTCATATATTTCAAAATTCTCTTGCCCTAAACCACCTATAGCATGTCCGGAGCTGTCACGCACAGTTACATTAACAACTACTAGATCTACTGAACTACGCATTATTAGTTCGCCATCTGCTGGCTCATTCTGATAACTAGGGTAAGAAAGATTGGCAAAGGCATTGAAGTTGATGGGAAGCAGTAATATTGCTACCAGAATTAATATAATCACAAAACGCATTGTTATCCTCCTTGCTAATATCAAGCCCTAATTTCCTTATGCTCTGATCTAAGCTAAGGCTGAATTCTCATGATCCTATCTTCATAATAAATCAACCGACCGATCGTACTATTTTCTATTCAAAATCTCTCTTGATCATCAATTAAGCCAATCCCTAGGTTTTAGAATTTATTAATGGTTCAATAGCTTTGAGGTAGTATTTTCTACCCGCGCAACCGGTAATAAAATTTTCCCATACACGCTACTATTAACATTTTCATAAACTCTGCTATGGTCTTCTTAGGCGCTGCTAATTGTATGTTTTCTAAGGGATTGTAATAGGCAAGCAAGCGTCCTTGGAGATACCTTAGAGGGTCTTCTAGACAGCCTATATTTAAGTCTTCTAGCACTACCTCGCCAGCCCTAATAGCAGTATAGACAGCCCCTCTATGGGTTTCTTTTATCTTTGCCATAATAAAATAATAGTACGAACGTTCGTTTAACGTCAATATTAAAATACCGATAATATACGGTGGGTTCATTTAGACGATAACCATTAATATTACGATCGTAATTTTTTATTTGACATAATATTACGCTCGCAATATTATAAATGGCATGCGATATCCAACTGATCACAAAGAGAAGACTCATCGGCGAATCTTGAAAGCTGCTAGTAGGGCCTTTCGCGAGAATGGATATGTTGGCACAGGAATAGATGCGGTTATGAAAGATGCTGGACTTACCCCAGGAGGCTTCTATTCCCATTTTGACTCTAAAGAGGCCTTACTAGCAGAGACTATCGCGGTAACTGTCGAACGTACTAAAGAGCTATTACTGGCTGGTCTTGAGGAGCATGAAGGTTTAGATTGGCTTCAAGAAGTAGTACGTCGCTACCTTAGCCGGCAGCATCGTGATATGGCTGCGGATGGATGTCCGCTACCAGCTTTTACTTCGGATATCTCACGTTGTGGCGACCTAGCCAAAGAGAGTTTCGAAAATCAATTTAGAAGCCTGCTCTCAGAGATTGAAGGTAAATTACCAGACAATGGTATTTCGGCCCGAGACCGAGCAATTGCAACTATTGCTCTATGTATAGGAGGATTGATGTTGGCTCGTGCCGTCAAAGATCCTACGCTTTCTGATCAAATTCTGATGGCTTGTCGAAGAATGGCTGTATTAAAAGAAGAAAAATAGTTTCATACACGCTAGATTCTAGCGCTACCTAGAATTAGACAGATCATATCAAAGGAATGTCATATAACCATTGGAGGCTCCCTATGAGTAATAATGCATCAAATCATAACTGGCACCCTACCGCCTGTATCCTATGCAGCCTCAACTGTGGGATAGAGGTACAATTGGGTGGCCCTGATGGTCGCCATATCGAACGTGTACGCGGCAATAAAGCACATCCTGCCTCTCAAGGCTATACTTGTGAAAAACCGCTCAAACTGGACTACTATCAGAATAGTACTGATCGGCTGACATCACCATTGCGACGCCGCGCTGATGGTACATTTGAAGCGATCGATTGGGATACAGCAATTCATGAGATTGCCGCTAAATTTCTTAACATCAAAGCTGCCTATGGTGGTGAATCCATCTTCTATTATGGTGGTGGTGGCCAAGGAAATCACCTGGGAGGCACCTATGCTGATAGTACACTGAAGGCATTAGGTACAAAATTCCGATCTAATGCGCTGGCTCAGGAAAAGACCGGTGAGTTTTGGGTGAATGGCCGTATGCTGGGAGCTGGCAACCATGGCGACTTCGAGCACTGTGAAGTGGCGGTCTTTATCGGCAAAAATCCCTGGCAATCGCATGGCTTTGCCCGTGCTCGTGCAACCTTGCGCCAGCTTGCTAAAGATCCCCATCGCTCCATTGTAGTAATAGATCCACGTCGCAGTGAGACAGCAAAGTTGGCCGACTATCATTTGGCGATCAAGCCAGGTACAGATGCTTGGTGCCTGAGTGCGCTGATCGCGATCCTAGTACAAGAAAACTTAATAGCAAGAGAATGGTTAACCGACCATGCTACTGGTTGGGAAACTATTGAGCCTATCTTTGCCGCCATTCCTGTCGGCGAATTTGCCCAGATCTGTGGTATCCCTGAGACCCAGCTACGTGAGACAGCAAGACGTATAGGACGAGCTAAGAGTGTTGCAGTTGGCGAAGACTTAGGTATGCAGATGTCTAGACATTCAACACTAGGTAGCTATCTAGATAAGTTGCTCTGGATTCTTACAGGAAACTTTGGTCGCCCAGGAACAACCTATATTCCTTTGCCGCTAATCTCAGTGACTGCCTTAGGCAAGGGTAATGCTATGGACAAAGGTAGTGAGAAGTTAGAGAAACAGAGTCCAGTAGTAGGCGCACGTATAATTTCTGGACTGGTACCCTGCAACGTGATACCTGAAGAGATCCTCACTGATCACCCCAAGCGCTATCGAGCAATGATAGTAGAAAGCGCCAATCCCGCCCATTCTCTTGCTGACAGCCAGAAGATGCGAGCAGCACTGAGTGCTTTAGAGCTATTGGTGGTGATCGATATTGCTATGACAGAGACAGCCAGGCTTGCCCATTATATACTGCCAGCACCAAGCCAGTTTGAGAAGTATGAAGCTTCCTACTTCAATTTTGAATTCCCCAACAGTGTGTTTCATCTACGTCATCCACTACTACAGCCATTGGCTGGCACATTGCCTGAACCAGAGATTCATGCACGACTTGTAGAGGCTTTAGATATATTGACACCAGAAGATCTCGCGCCCCTCAAGGCAGCGGCAGAAAAAGACCGTATGGCTTTTGCACAAGCCTTCTTTATGGCAGTTACCAGCAATCCTACTATTGCCCGGCTTGCACCTTTTGTGCTCTATCGTACACTTGGGCCAACACTGCCGAATGCTGCCCAATCAGCAGCAGTACTATGGGGCGCTTGCCATCTCTTTGTGCAAGCAAATCCTGAGTCGGCTGCACATGCTGGTTTTACTGGTGATCCATTCACGGCAGGGGAAAAGTTATTTGAGGCTGTGCTCAACAGTCCTTCTGGAATTGTGGTCGCCTCAGATGAGTATAAAGATAACTGGAAACGAGTACGTCTGCCGGGAGGTAAGATCAATCTAGTGATTCCAGAATTGCTAGCCGAATTAAAGAAGCTTGTTAGCGAGCCATTACAGCATGACGCTGCCTTTCCCTATATTCTTTCTGCTGGTGAGCGCCGTTCTGATACTGCTAACACTATCTACCGAAATCCTCAATGGCGCAAGACAACATATGATGGCACACTACGTATCAGCTCAATGGATGCTGAAGCGCTAGGTTTAACCAATGGAGATCGCGCCAGAGTGAGTACACGGCGTGGCAGTGCGGAAGTAATCGTTGAGATCTCGGAGATGATGCAGCCAGGTCATATCTCTCTACCCAATGGTCTAGGAGTCGATTATGATACTGGAAATGGGCAAATCTTACGTGCAGGAGTTGCCCCTAATGAGCTTACGGCCAGCGAAGACCGTGACTTTCTTGCTGGCACTCCTTGGCATAAGCATGTGCCTGCTCGTCTTGAGCGTTTGACTTGATGGGTTGTTAGCAAACCAATCTGGTCTATTCTGCCAAAGAAGTGTTGACAGAATCTAAGTTTAGACTTATTCTAAATTCGCTATGACAAGGTTAGCAAAGCAGAAAGTTGAGGAATTGGCACAACAGCGCGGCTTAAAGATGACGCCGCAACGCCGTATAATTGTCGAATATTTACAGGCTGCCAAGCATCATCCAACTGCAGAAGAAGTGTTGAAGGCCGTTAATCGTAAGTTTCCTATGACCTCCCGAGCCACTGTTTACAATACATTAAACTGGCTCAAGACAGCAGGATTGATAAGGGAACTTTTTGAAGAAGGGGCAGTACGTTTTGATCCTAATACAGCTCAACATCATCACTTTATTTGTCGTACTTGCGGTAAGATTGAAGATGTTGAATGCCACCTGATCAGTAATGTACAAATATGTAAATTGCCAGGCCAACATAAAGTAGAAGAGTTCGAGGTAACTCTCAAAGGTCTTTGCTCGACCTGTCTTAAGAAATAATCTCTGATAATGGCTGCCGAGGCCATTTTTTTCTGTTATTTAATTAGATGTAATCTAAGTTTATACTTTATCTAAGGAGCAAAACAGATGTTAACAATTGGTAACCAATTTCCGAACTTTAAGCTACAAGCAGTAGTAAGCCTAGAGACAGGCAAGGAGTTTCAAGAGATAACCAATCAAACTTATCCTGGTAAATGGCGAGTAATCTTCTTCTGGCCGATGGATTTCACTTTTGTTTGTCCAACCGAGATTGCTGAATTTGGTCGGCGCACTCAAGACTTTGCTGATCGTGATACTCAAGTTCTTGGCGCTAGTACTGACTCACACTTCGTACATCTAGCTTGGCGTAATAGCCATAAAGATTTGAAAGAACTACCCTACCCTATGCTAGCCGATACCAAACGGGAGCTTTCAACCGCACTGGGTATTCTGCACAATGAAGAGGGTGTAGCACTACGCGCTACCTTTATTGTTGATCCAGAGGGAATTATTCAATGGGTCAATGTAAATAACCTCTCGGTTGGTCGCAATGTCGATGAAGTGTTACGTGCGCTTGATGCATTACAGACAAACGAACTCTGCCCTTGCAACTGGCAGAAGGGTCAAGATACTTTAGGGAGGGCGGCATAATGAGCGCGTTAGAGACTATATGTACAAAAATTCCTGATGCTGCTAAAGATATCAGACTGAATTTACAATCGGTCTTTCAATCTAGCTCATTGACTAATGCCCAGATATGGGGTACTGCGGTTGCATCGGCGATCGCTACACGAAATCCTGAATTGGCACAGGCGATACTGCTAGATGCACAGTCACAGGTAGCTGCAAATGTAATTGAAGATGCTAAGGCGGCGGCGGCACTTATGGCAATGAACAACGTCTACTATCGTTTTCGTCATATGATCGGCAAACCAGGTTATGATGCTAAACCTGCACGTTTGCGTATGAACTGGATAGGTAAACCGCTTACTAACAAGATCGATTTTGAACTCTTCAGTCTTGCGGTCAGTGCAATCAATGGTTGTGAGCTTTGCCTACGTTCTCATGAGAACGTCGTTACTGACAATGGTATTAATGAAGATCAGGTACACGATGTTATTCGTATTGCTGCAACTATTAACGCCGCCGCTGTCTCGCTAGAGATGAATCTAATCGTAGACAAAGCCCAAGTGGCGATTGGTTAAGACATATATTTTTCTTATCCGCTTAGACTAGATCTAAATCTATTTACTGTCTAAGCGGATAAGCTTATTACTGCTCTGCTTGCATTTACAAAAATCGCTACGCTAGTATTTCAATTCAGTAGCAAGATCGTGCAAGACACAACAATAACC
>JBFLVQ010000630.1:0-5685 GCA_040758525.1 Acidobacteriota bacterium | reverse complement strand
GAGCACTTATCAACCCTCCTTCATGCCTCAAGCCAAAGCCACAACAATGCTCACATTTAGGATTATAGCTATCAACATGATTGAGAGTAGGAAACTGAGACAGATCGAAATCCCGTCGCTCGGCACCAACAAAAGTTGGCGCTTTGTTCGATCTTACAGATCTACCCGCTCTGACTGATCTGGAGCTTCCCTTTTGTTAGCCGCCAGTTCGTGTATCACAGGCCGAAAATCCCATACCACTTTCCCATATTGCAATCATTTCTTCTGGATTGTCTTTCCAAGCCTGAATTAGATGATCTTGCTCACCAGATCTCCACGGCCATTTTGATAGTCCTATGGGATTAGTAATATTAGGATTATGCTTGGCCTCTGCCCTAGCAAATTCCAGACAATCTTCCAAGCTGAAGCGTGATAGCGGTTTTATTTTATGGCTATCGCCATATGGCTGCCTAACACTTTGTTGTGAGCGAGAATCTTTGCTTTGCCTATGACCTGTTTCCCTGTCAGTTTCAGGATCACCTGATTTAGCGTTAGAACGCGTTTTAGCAGGCTGTTCATTGCTATCAGGCTGATTATTATCTTCATCAGCGCTGACATCTGGCTCAGGTAGATCAGGTAGATCAAATAAGCCTCCAACCCATATGTGGAAGCGCAACAGGGTGTCTTTGATCCAGCACAATTTCCTACTCTCAACCATATAGGTAGTTACGATCCGAAGTGTGAACATTGTTGTGGCTTTGGCTTGAGGCATGAAGGAGGGTTGATAAGTGCTCGCACTGTTGAATGCGATTGTTGGCGATGTGATAAGAGCCATTAAAATATTTTTTGTCAAATCAGAGCTTCCCGGTGGCTTGTAGAGCTGTTCGTATGGTTGCCATTGGCAAGAGTAGAGAAAACGGGGTATCCAAAAGTGGCAATGCCCCATAGCTTGTGTACCAACGTGCTACCCTCTCATTCTTGGCATCGATCAACAACTCGTGCTCGAAGTCACTGGTTGATGGGCCATTAGCAGAATTATCCTTTTTGCCAAACCACTGTTTGATTCTATTCCACATTTAGGACTCCTATCAGCTTATCCAACAAGCTCAACTGTGTAGTGAAATGGTAACAGAATCAATTGCAACACGATGATAGGCATGTTTTGTTCTTTTAGAGAGATATTAAAGAGAGAGTTTGATGTTAGTGAACGTTCCTATTATCGATGGATTGGTATTCTCAAGGATCATGGCTTAACTAGAATGTTGTCATCTCAAGATGATCATAAGCTCAAAATGTTCTATCGTGCTGATGTTGAGAAGGCATTACAACTGGCTGTTAGTAGTGGAGCATTGCGTAGACAAGGGCAGCCTAATAAACCCATTGAAGAAAAGCCTAAACACTAAGCAGTTACAGATTGCAGCACAAATCGATGCCCGTGTACGAGAGTTGGAGCGGGCTGGCAATAATGAAATGACGATCTTTGTAGAGACGGCACCGCTAATGCCCAGTTTCAAGAAATTACTTGATACCGCTGGAGAAGGCGAGATGGATGAGTTGTGCAGCCGATATGATGGCTTTTACCGCTATGCCAAGATCCTGGACAATATTGCCGCTGGCATTCATTCAGGTGAGATTAAAGTTGAGTAACGGAACAACAATCAACGGACTTGAAATGTACCGATTTGCGAGATATGCAAAACAGTCATATTTTGGTTCAAGCTATCAAATTTCCTATAGTGTCCTATCGCGGCTTCCCTTGTCACGGCCTTAATCAACGCCATTTACTCTTTTTTCAGCCGATCGGCATAGGAACTACTCGCGCTCGCACGTGAAGCCCATTGACCACTGCCGTCTTGGCCAATCAGTTCGACTGCATCGATCTCGTTCCACCCAGGCTTGAGCCTAGTATCAAGATAAACTTTGATCGATTTAGCTTTAACGGTGATCTTTGGCTGTACCAGAAAATCAGCTGGTGCAGTGCTAGTGGTATCCTGTCCCTCCCACAAAAGTGTTTCACTACCGTTATCGAGCACTGCTGCCACTTTCACGATCGTGCCACTATTGTAACTCTCTCTCACACGCACTTCAGCGATCTTGATAGCATGCTCATAGTCAAGCTTCAACCATTCCAGCCCGCCATCGGGAAGTAATGAGGCCCAGGCGGTGCGGTAGTCGCCCGCTTGGGGGGTATCTGGCGTGCCGGTAGCCTGAGCAGCCGACCAGGCAGTGACATCGCTGACTGCCTGCACGGGCTGTACTTGTCGTTGCTGTTTATTTTGCTGCTTCCAGATATACCAGTGCGGATAGAGGTAGACCCAATAGCCTGCTGGCAGATCCTCATAATTCCTATACTGCGAGCCACTCCAATAACCATAATCCTTATAGTCGCCATAGGTCGCACGATCTTCTGGCACAGCGATTTTACGCAGCAAATTTGAATATTTGTCCTGTGCCGACGCTTGTGTGGGCAGGACGATAGCAGAATCAGGTTTAAACATTGGTACAAAGACTAGTACTAGAATCAGCGGCAGTGCCACGTACACGATGGCTTGCCAGGGTTTTACGCGACTGCCTATGAGCGCAGCGAAGATCCAATGCCAGACCTCAATGATGCGTGTGGCAAGCTGGCTGTGGAGTGAATTTGGGTAACTCCTCATCCAGCCACCTCTTGTCCCACTACCAAAGAGAGTAGTAATAGGCAATAACAGCAAGAGCAAGGCCGTTTCTAGTACCAAATAGCCAAGCAAGGGGATGAGTGTGAACGCGATTGCCAGGATACCAGGTGGTAACCGAAACAAGGTTATGCACAAAGGCTTGAGTACGAGTTTTGAAGACTGCCATTTAATGGTTGCCACTGGTGCGCAACGCGCGCAATAGCCTGTCTTCGGATCAAAAAAGTCATCTTGGTGGCAGACTTCACAACGTGTGGGAAGAGACTCGTTTTTAACTGACAACTTCGACATTCTTTTCAGGTTTCACACCTCCCTAATATTAATTAAAGGAAAGGACATTTCTTCGTTTTCGTCTAATGATAAAGGTTGGTTAGCAGAGATGCAAAAACAAAGTTAGATGGGAGTGTCCAAATGGTAAAGCTTGAAGTAGATATAGCAGCTTGCAAACAGAAATGGTTCTGTTCGCACCGACATAGTACTCTTAGTAATGGTATAAAAACCAACGAACTGCTAGTGTACCAATTTGTCAGCATACATAAAAGAGCCTACTCAAATCCGTGGGAAACACGCTCAAATCCGTGGGAAAGACACTCAAACCTGTGGGAATCACAAGGCTAACTCCTTTCTTCATAATAATGGTCAAAAAGAAGAACAATAATAACGACCCTTTTTCTACCCTTACATTGTTATCACGGATGCATTATTTTTCACCTCGCCTGATGGCAATGAAAACTAAATGGAGTTTTACCCTAACAGGCACTACGCAAACCAGGTGTAAATTCTGTTTCTAACCTCTTACGCAAACAAAGGAGATATTAAATGAGCACACAAGCCCAATCAACTGTACAAGTCACTCTCGGTCCATCAGCCCCTTACACTTTTACAACTTTAGTTCCAGGCGGGGGAGGTCCGGCAAACCTAGTCCTTCCTAACACCACATTTACCAGTAATGGTATGTGGTATCCTTCCCCAAACCAAGAATATGTCACGATCCTGCAAACAGATGGAAACCTAGTTCTGTATCAGGTGATCGGCACTGCTCCACCGCTCAAGCAAGGAGTTACCTTCACGGGCAAAGCGCTCTGGGCCACAGGCACAAATAACAATCAAAATGATACCTTTGTCGTACAAAATGACGGTAATCTGGTCGTATATAACTCGAAAGGAAGTGCGATTTGGGCGAGCAATACAAATGGAAAAGTGCCGGTCGGTCTCTATTTACAGAATGATGGCAACCTGGTGCTTTACCAAGCCACCCCAGCATGGGCTTCAGGCACAAACAGTTGATGTCAAGATTGAGAAGTAAATGGAGAGGGTAAACTAGTAGAGGGAATCTTCCCTAGCTCTTCTATGTCACTTTGGAAAACAGAACTATATTGGAAAATTTTTATTGATGATCATATATGGTTTTGCATTCCCAAAGTGACATAAAAAAGAAGCCTGCGATTTTCCAGTCTATCAATTGGTCTATCACCCTGCAATGGAGATCGATCTAGATCAGGCTCGTAAGCGGAGATTAGCTTACCTCATAGCTCAAAAGCGACCAACAAGAAGTCTGTTTCTCCTCAGATGCGCAATGGAATGTAAGTTGAGGCTGTTTCTCATGATCATGTAGAAATTGCAGTGCAAATGGGAATGCACCTGTCTACTGCAAAACGATTCGCGATTGAAGGTGTTTTGTATGCCGTTCGGACTGATGATAGAGGAAGAATTCTATTTGAGCCGCCTACAGGGCCATTGCCCCACACCCAGCCCGGTGAAAGATTCAAGGATCGCCGCCGATATCCTAAACTTGTGTCAAAAATACAAAACGAGGTGCAGTATGAAGCCTAATCCTTGTCGCGAGCTTTAAACGGGCGCGCCGGCACTACCGCAATACCGTAATGTGCTGCCATCTCTGCATAAGCAGGATTAAGATCTGATTCATAGCGGCAGGCTTTACTAACTCCACTCTTTAAATTATCAGGAATCAGCAACTGCGGCGTGCCGCCGAAGTATTCAAATGCCCGTATATGTGACCCCAACCAATCTGCCAATGTCTGTGTGTAAGTGGCCTCGGCGTAGGTGTAGTTTGAGGCCCCCAAGACAGCAACAAAAATTTGTGCCGATCTTTGTTCGCCACTTTGAGGCGAAATAATGGCTACGGTTTGGCCGGCATAATCGACAAACATTTTCTCACCCGCGCGATCTGTTTGCCGCATACTGGCTTTGAGGTGTTGACTCCATTGTTTGTACAAACAACAAAATTGGGTGTAGTGATAAGCCTGGCCTGGGTGCGCAAGGTAGTATTCTTGCCACAACAACTGTAAGGTAACTCCCTGACCAATTTATTACAGTGGGTTTTTACTATATTCTTAACAACTCTTTTTATTCTGACTAAAGAGCGATCTGTTTCTAGCATCTATGATATTAATCGTAATATCGATATATTGTTATGAGTAAAACAGTATTGTCGCAGGCTATTTGTCCATCCATATAGCAACCAATAGTACCAACAGCGAGTAGTAGCTTGCGGTTAATCAGAAACTCTACTTCTCACAGTAAAAGATAGCTATTGATTTTCAATAAAAATCCAGAAAAGCAGAGTAATTGGTACTATAAGAACAATGACTGGCACTTAGTAATTTTTAATGTCTATGTTCTTACTCGTGATCGTTTAAATCATCAATGATCAGACAATCTTTCCACAGGCAATGATCGTTATTTGGTGACAAGCTGTTTATTAATTCCAATTCCATTACTGAGGTTATACTGGATTTACAGGAGTGGTTTTCTGACTGCTTAAGCACCTGTAACTCTGCAGTAAAATGACTTAACATCTCTTCAACAGGCAATGTGCTATATTGGTAGGTTAGTTTTGCGATAGTACTCTTTTCCTTACGTTTCAGTATCACCATTGTTGTTCTATCTGCTTTACGAACTGCTACCAATCTCCTACTCTCCATAGTTTCAAAACCTTTCGTAAATGGATTTAATGGTAGAAAAGTTATCAAGTCAATACATCAATTTTTCAATGAGCTTTAGAAAAACACAG
>JBFLVQ010000629.1:0-5685 GCA_040758525.1 Acidobacteriota bacterium | reverse complement strand
TATCTTTGAGTTATTCCTTTTTCCTGTATAGCTGCTACACAATTGCTATTGATCATACCACTCGACGATAACCGCAGAAAAAAAATTAATCTTTTCTTTGTAGACGTAATTTATTGATGAGACAGAATGTTATTATGAAGGCGGAATGGCTTAAGATTTTCTCGCAGATAGTCATATACTAATGGTGCAAAAGTTGCATCATATCAGCACATCTTCTACAGCAGTATCAACAGAATTAAGCGTAGTGTCCGTTTACGTAAAAGAGAGTGTAAGGAGTATAAGAAGATGCGACTGCTCAGATTCATTCACGAAGAGATGATGAAGTCCGCTGTTAATGATATCAATAGTGAACCACCTGCATCAGAAACCAGTATCGAGCAAGATATAAATGATGACAGTAGCAATGTCGCGAAATCGTCAGCTACTACTAACGGGACTTAACCAATACTATAGAATTGATATCAGGATACTGCTGCAACAGACTTGCTTGCATACAAGCCTTTTTTCGCTCTTTTTGTTACCTTCAAGTAATTATTTAATGCGATAATAGGCCAAATCTCTTTTGGGGGTGCGGTGGTGTCAAAGGCGCAACAGCATGTGGAGCAGGCGAAGGCCTATTTGGCAGCAAACCGTACTGAAGAGGCAGAGCGTGAATTGAGACAAGCGATCGCCTTAGACCCACATGAGCTGTCTGCCCGCCTGGAATTAGCAAGATTGCTAGGCGCCAGCGGCCGGTTTGAAGAGTGTAGCAAAATCATTGATGAGGCTATCCAGCTTGCCCCAGATAATCCTGACGCCCTAACCCTAAAAGGAATGGACCTGATAATGCAGGATCAATATCAGCCAGCCACAGATATGCTCCGACGTGCGCTTGCCCAAAACCCTAAGCTTCTTGTTGCTCAAGTACATTTAGGGATCGCACTACGTGAAATGGATCTTCTTGACGAGGCTGAAGCTACCCTGCGTAAAGCCGTCACAATCAACCCACGCTCACCACAAGCCCTTTTTGAACTGGCGCATACTCTAGCAGTAAAAGATAAAGATGAGGAAGCTAGACGTACATTGATGCAGCTAATCAAAATACAGCCTAATTTCACCCGTGCCTATTTGGCATTGGCCAATCTTTATAACCATATAGGTCAAATTGAAGATGCCATTAAAATCTGCCATCAGGGGCTGAGCACCAATCAAGATGCTCTTAATATTGGCGCAATGCTTAAAGATCTATATTGGCAGAAGGGTGATCTGGCCGCCGCTTATCACGTTATGTATCAGATCTGTATGCGCCGCGGCTCCTATGAAGATTATCTAGCATTAGGCCATCTTGCCGCTGCTTCGCAACGTTATGATGATGCGGAAAAGGCTTATAAGCGAGCCATCTACCTCTCGCCCAATAACTGGACGCCACATTGTGCACTGGCAGAACTCTATGATAATCAAAACCGTTCCACAGATGCAGTACGCGAATTCGATATTGCTATACAACTCAATCCTGGCTCTTATCAGCCCTATAATAGTTTTGCTATGTTCCTTTTCAAACAAGAAAGGATCGATGAGGCGCTCCAACAACTCGATTATGCTTGCCAACTTGCTCCTAATGAGCCTATCCCTCACTATAATATCGGTCTTGCCCTGGCTAAGGCTAAACGTTTAGTAGAGTCGCGTAAAGCTCTGATACTGGCTCGCTCCTACTCCCAGCCAGGGGAACTACGTGAACAGATTAACCAAGTTCTTAAAGCCGTTGAAGAAGAAATAAGGAAAGAATAGAACATTGTTTTACTGTTAAGTAACTTAACAGTTTCTGTCTATGCGGACTTTTGCTGAAAAATCGCAAATTTTTTTTACACTTACGCAACTAAACTTTACAGTTACCGATAAAATGAATGACAATTCATTCAGAAGAAAATAATCGATAAATTAATAGGAGAGAGACAATGCGCGTAAACAGCAATAATAGCAGTGCATTTGAGAATATTGCCAATCCAGAAGCCACTCGCGATTCACAAGTAGTTGATCAATTACAGAGCAGTGTGACCAGCGGCAATGTAAGCGCAACTCTACGTCAGGCTGAAACTAATATTGGGACCAATCAACAGTCTGGCCGGTTACGTAGCAATGAATCTGTCTCTCTAAAAGATATCTTCCGTAACATCAATGGCGCACTACGTGGACGCAGCACACCCGGTGCAGACCAGCTTGCTGCTAACACAGTTACTGGTAATGCTACGCCAAATGCCGCGATTAGAGACTTACAAACTACCACCTCTACAATCAATCTAGCCGAGGCTGGTCAGGTAGATAAGCTAAAAGTTAATGTGAATATTGGCCATACCTATCGTGGTGATCTGGTTGTAAGACTCACTTCTCCGACAGGCAAAACGGCTACGTTACATAACCGCACTGGTGGTAGTGCTGATAACTTAGTCTTCGAAGTTGACCGTAGTGAATTTGCTGGCGAACCAATCACAGGCAATTGGAGATTAACTGTACAGGATACTGCACGTCGTGATGAAGGTATCTTAAGATCTTGGGGATTGACGATTACCAAGCGTGTAGGAGGTCAGCCACCACAATCTGGTCCGACCAATCTTCAGGTGATTGGTGATGCTGCTTTCCGTCAGCGAGTAGCAGCCGACCTAGCCAAATTTGCTCCTAATACTACCGTTGATGCTCAGGGTTATGTACATGAAGCGACCAATAGAACGAGTGGTCATGATCAGGGTTATACACTTATCAATCAATTACTCAACAATCCCAACAAGGTTAATATTCAGTTTACTCCTGATAATGCCTTTACCCAGTCTGGGGCAGGCGCAACTGGTACACCTACTGCGCCTGGGCGCGGCTCTTCAGCTTCCGTCTCTTACGATCCAGATCTCAATATTGCACTTCCTACTTTGCAGCCAAATGGCACAATCCGAGACCAGGCAATCTCTTCGGAAGTTGTATTAGCACATGAACTGGTGCATGCCTTACACGCTCAACGCGGCACGATAGATCGCTCAAATCGCGACCATTTCTTTACAGATGGTAATCAGAGATACAAAGAGACCTGGCGTTTTGAAGAGTTCCGTACCACAGGTTTTGCTGGCTTCCGTCAGGGTCTTGAGCCTAGTGAAAACTCGATTCGTGCTGAACTAGGCTTTAATCCTCGTGCTACTTATCTGGGCCGCGAAAGCTGGAGTAGTATTAATGGCGTGACAGCCGGTCAACGCGCAGTAAATGCTACTGGACAATCGAATATTGTTGGGGATGTCTGGAAATCCGGCAATGGTTGTTTGAGTGGTTGCTGTATAAGGATTACCGAATCGGCTTCGCTCTCCTAAGATTCATCCTTAATAAACACTTTGACCCAAAACACTATGGACACACCTTAATTTTAAGGTGTGTCCTTTTTTGTTAGATATTGGGTACAAATATAGCGCATAGCGCGGGCAGAGGAGTTGAAAGCAGAAATAATCGAGCCACCCGACTTACCAGCACTGAGATCGCCAATTAAAAAAAGACCTGATACAGAAGTCTCATAACCTTCTTTCAATATTGGGGCACTACCATCAAATTCGATTCCTACCGAGCGCAAGAAATTCTCTGGCGTTGAGCCCCCTAATGCATAAATAACCTTATCGAAAATGATAGATGAATATTCTGGCTCAGCAAAGGTGACCTGAGGGCGACCATCAACATCAGCAATGCTGACAATGTTACTGCCAGCAAGAATTTTGACTTCACCGCAACTCTGTAGCGCCATCAAGGATTTGTAATTAACAGAATTGAGGCGAGTAAATTCGCTACCCCGATATGAGAGTGTTACCCTATTGTTCTGCTGGACAAGGAATTGACAATATTCTGAAGCAGTATCACCGCCACCTACTACCAGACAGTTCTTATCTTCAATCCTTTCTGAAGTGATATCAAAATGTATTGCCCGCCGTAGCGAATTTGGCAGTGCATAGGTGGGTTTGTTAGGTCGCCCGAGTATTCCTATGGCAATAGCACAAAATCGGCTCTGATATATGCTATTGTTGGTCTCCACAGTAAAACCCAGTTCACCATTCTGATAAGGTGCAATACGATGTACAGCCTCGTTGTAATGTACTTGCAGACTGTAGTCATCTATTGCCTGATCTAGATAGCTAAGCGTATGCTCTTTTGTCGTATCAACAATACACATCACTCCTTCACATTGGGCTTCAATACCTTTGTAATTTGCTGTTACAGGCTTAGACTCAGGATAAAACTTACGTATTGCCCAAGAATGTTCGGCGCCCTTCTCAAGCAGAAGGATCTCCTCACTGGAAATTCCTGCCACGCAGGCCTCTACTGCTAGGCTGATTCCTGCAGGCCCGGCCCCGACAATGATAAAACGATACCTAGATAATGTCGGCATAACGTGCCACACCTCCATTAGCGAATCTCTTCTTTGTAATGCCTTAGTGAACGGTAGAGCTTCTTCCCTCTATGCTCTATGTAGTTCAATTTAGGTCAACCATATGAGACTCGTCAAGCGAGTTTTCGCTAATTAAGAGATTATTGCTGGCAGCGAAAAGTAACTCACTCTCTTAACCTAAACCGGCAACACGTAATACACGCCAGAGGGCACGGCGGGCAGGTGCGGGCCAGTTTGGCTTGGGTAGTAGTGTAGGCGCACTTTCTACCGCCGTTTCATTCCAAGTATTATTCCAACCACTACCATCCCAGATCAGGTCGGCGCCTGGTACGCCTGCTGCTGAGAGTGTAGGATGTGGCTGGCCACCATTATTAGCATAATGATTGCCATAGATACGGTTACTTTCCGGGGTAGGGCCGACATCAAACCGGTCTATACCAGGAAAGAGGGTTTGTAACCCTAGCACTGCCACACCAAAAGAATTATTATCGCGGATCTCATTAGCAGTAATCTCAGTCTCATCAGCAGCCATTACAATGATACCAGCACCGGCTGGGACACTAGCAACAATTGCTGCTTTATCAGCGAAATTCTCGCGATTATTTGTGATCACCTGATTGTTAACAACTCGTGTGTGTCGGCCCACCTTTGATGGATTGTTGGGTAACACAAAGACCAGTATACCAGCAGTGTTGTCACGTGCAATATTGTTGGTCACCAATGCATCAACAGAATTCTCTATCTCAATACCTGTAACATTGCCATAGACCTCATTATCGCGTACAACAATATGTTGTGACTGTCCTACATAGATACCAGCATCACGCACTCCAGTGACACGTACACGCTCAACCAACACACCATCACACTCGACCGGATAGACACCATAAAGCCCAGTATCTTCAATGTATAGATCGCGGAAAGTTACTTCACGAGCACCTTGCACGGCAATACCATTACCACTGTAATGACGTACATCAAAACCTGCTAGGGTCAAGCCACGTCCAGAAGCAACAATAGCGTCAGAGAATTTTCCTTGCCCATCAAGCACAGCGCGCTGACCGGCCTCATTACGGCCACGTAGTGTTACACCATTTTGATCGATAGTTAGAGCTTCATGATAGACACCCGGCATCAACTCTATTGTGCCACCTTCTTGCAAACGATCAAGTGCAGCCTGGATCGATTCGCCTGCCCTCACGGTAATATGCGATTGGGTGCGGCCACTATTATTAGGTGTAGATATAGCAAGGGAATTTGCTGTTGAAATAAGTGTACGCGCAGGATTATCTGTATGC
>JBFLVQ010000628.1:0-5700 GCA_040758525.1 Acidobacteriota bacterium | reverse complement strand
ATAATATCTCTTTACCATCCTCGGCTGCGATCCCTTCCACACCCATCGAAGTCGTAATAACAGGCCGTTGGTAGGAGAATGCCTCTAAAATTTTTATACGTGTTCCTCCACCAGCTCTAATCGGCACAATTATAGCATCTGAGTCTTGATAGAAACTCTGCAGATTATCTACCCAACCAAGCAGCTCTACTTCTGGAAACTGTTTTAGTTGTTTAGCTAGCGAGACAGGCATATTTCTACCAATAATTTTCACCTGAAAACGCTTTGGTGAGCTTTTTCGAATTAGCGGCAATACGTTATGGCAAAAAAAGTGTATGCCATCTTGATTAGGATAATAGGAAAATGTGCCAACAAATAAAAGTGTAAAAATATCCGAATTACTGCATCGTTCTCTAGCTGGTCCAATATTCACAGTGTTGGGAATAACCTCAATAGTTCGACAATTGTAAATACTTATTAACTTCTCTTTGTCTGTCTCAGAACAGACAAATACGCGGTCAAAACGTGGTAATAATGTACGCTCTATTTTAGAATATTGCCTAGCGTCGATCTTCATTATCCTTTCTTGACGATATTTTCCATTCAATCGGTAGAGTTCGCCAATACGAAATCTGGTTACAGATTCAATATCATCAAGATCAAGCTGCACTAAGCTCGCAGATGAGTTATCCAGAAATGGTTGTGCAAAAGGTGTCATATAGAGCCTATGAATATGTATTAGATCAAAATATTCATTGCTATAAGATGCGCAGACTTTTGCAATTCTACGACGGTTAATAAAGCGCCAATCAGAAGGTTTAGCATATAAACTAAAATAGATACGAGGAAAAGCTCTATAACAGATAGATTGAGCTAGTGTAGGTAGATCTCTATAGGGGTTGAGATCATAGTGGGCTATTTTGCCTGATATCAGCGTGATATTGGTAGTAAGCGACTGATGAGAGTAACCAAAATCCGGCACCAATAGAGTTATCTCATATTGAGTAGCAAAGGCACGTAGAGTTTGAAAAGCACGCATTGCCAGCCCGCCACCTGTTGCACAAGGTATTACTGGTGATATCATCAACAGTCGCTGTTTATACATATTGGTGGAAGATTATAGATGCTTCAAGGTATTAAGTACATCTCTATGAATGAGTCTAGTGGCTACGGTATTGCTGCCCAGCGCTACATTGAAGCCTTGATAACTGCGGGTATTAATCTGACGTGGGCGCCAATGGTAGCAGGACGAGCTTGGAAATTGGGCTATCAACCGTTTTCTGGTAGTCATACTGGTAACGCTAAATTAGATCGATATTGTAATAGATCAATAGAATACGATACTGTAGTTATACATACAGTGCCGGAATATTATCCTTACTGGATTAGCAGAGAGCCAAATAAGAGATACATAGGTTATACAGTTTGGGAGACAGATATTATTCCTGCACATTGGAAAGATCTGTTGAACTTGGTTGATCAGTTAATAGTACCTTGCCACTGGAATAAAACCGTATTCGAGCAATGTGGTGTTATTAAACCAATTGATATCTTGCCACATCTTTATGAAAGCAACGAGATCACTGGTCTGACTGGCCTTGCTAACATTAATCCAGAGGATTATGTTTTCTACACCATTGGTGAATGGACAAATAGAAAGGCGATCTGGTATACCGTACAAGCTTACTGTAGCGCCTTCACTAGTCAAGATCGCACACTGCTGGTTATTAAAACCACAGAGCGCGATCTTACCAGGAAAGTTTTAAGGCTTTTCTATACCAGTAGCAAATATGCTCTCAAACGTATTATCAGCCAATATAGCTCTCCACCGAAAATCTGTTTAATAACCGAAGCGCTAAGCCACCAGAATATCCTTAATCTACATGCTATAGGTAATTGTTATATCTCTTTATGCCGATGCGAAGGTTGGGGATTAGGCGCCTATGACGCAGCTAGATTCGCTAAGCCAATAATCATTACCGCATATGGAGGACAGTTAGATTATCTGCCCCCAGATTTAGCTTTTCTTGTCAACTATCGTCTATTGCCAGTTGTTGATGAGTTGAGAAAAAGATCTTATTCTGGTGATCAGCACTGGGCCGAACCAGATCTTGACCAGGCTACCAAATTGATGAGAGCGGTATATGATAATAGGGAAGCAGCAGAAGCAAGAGGCAGAGAGTTACAGAAATTTATTTTGAACCGTTTTGACGAGAAATCTATTCTAGATAAATTTATCGATATATTGAATAAAAGAGATGTCTACTAGTGAAGGTCGATATCTTTTAGGCCACAGAACGCTCTATAGGCTCTTAACATCTCTTCAGTTGGACCTATTGCTGAGATACTGCCATCTTTTAACAGAATTACTCGCTGGCAAAATTGTCGAAGGATCTTTTCAGAATGTGAAACAATCAGCACAGTTCTACCATTACCAATTAACTCTCTCATCTTAGCCTCACACTTGTGCTGAAAGCCAATATCACCAACAGAAAAGACCTCATCGAGTAGCAGAATCTCTGATTCTAGGTGAGCAGCAACTGAGAACGCCAACCGGATATACATACCACTAGAGTAGTGCTTGACCGGCATATCTAAAAAATTGGTGATTTCCGAGAACCTGACAATAACTTCGAATTTCGAATCTATCTCCCGTTTTGACATCCCTAGAATGGCACCATTCAAGTAGATATTCTCTCTACCAGTGAGATCCTGGTGAAACCCAGTACCAATCTCCAAAAGGCTGGATACTTTGCCATAGATCTCGATATCTCCTGAGGTCGGCTCTAGTATACGCGACAAAAGCTTTAAGAGGGTAGTCTTTCCTGAGCCATTCGGTCCTATCACTCCTACACACTCACCAGCCATTACATTAAAACTGATATTCTGTAAAGACCATACCTTCTTAGGTTCTAATTTGGTAAAAATGCTTTTGATAGGAGAGCGAATTATTTTTGTAAGCGCCTCTTTCAAGGTGTCACTTTGCAGACCGGTATCAATATAAAAGTGTTTGCTAATATTCTGTACCTGTATGATTGGCTGCATACTTAGATCTTTTCTGCAAAAGTCTTCTCGCATCTACTAAATATATACGAACATACCAATAGGCTGATGAGCGTGGTAATAGAGCTTACAATAAGAGATTGCCAATTCAGACTACGACCAATGGTACAAGCTCTTAGCTCTTCAATACAGACTGATAATGGATTGAGCACGATAATAACCCAACGCTGCTTTTCCGGTACAATACTAAGTGGAAAGATTATTGGAGTAATAAAAAAGAGTAATTGAATAGCAAATGGTAATGCATACCTGACATCACGATATCTTAGATTTAAAACTGCCAGTATCAAACCTAAACTATAAGTCAATGTTGCAGCAAGTAGTAGTATCAATGGCAATAACAGTAAACGCCAAGTTGGCATAAATCCTTGATAAATAGCTAACAATAGAAGTAAACCGAGAGCAATAAGAAGATCTACTATACCCGCTAATACCGTTGCTGCCGGTAGGAGCATACGGGGAAAATATACTTTTGTAATCAGGTTTCTATCATTGTTTAGACTGTTACTACAATTGTTAACCGTGTTGGAAAAGAAGATCCAGAGCGAGAGCCCACAATAGTAGAAGATTGAATAAGGGATACCATCAGAAGAGAGCTTGGCTAGATTGCCAAAAAAGTATGTAAATATCAACATTGAAATTAATGGTTGAATAATTACCCAGGCAACACCTAAAAGTGTCTGTCGGTAACGTACTTTAAGATCACGCCATAAGAAGAAATAACATAGCTCTCGATAATTCCATAACTCCTTTAAGTTAACAAACCATCCCTTTTTCCCTTTAGTTGTATAAATAGGCTGACTAGGCAATGGTGGTAAAACTCTTGCTGCAGAGATGGCAATCTTATTGTTACTTTTGTCGATATAAATGCTCATAAGAATGGCTATTAAAATCTATAATCAAACTCTTCACAAAAATCTGCTGTCATCTCCTGAATGGTTAATCTATCCTCATTAGTAAGTAGTTCACGCTTTTTACCTAATACTACTCCAGCCTGTAAGCTTACTTGACCTCTTAACGTTTCAAAATATTCCTGGGTCTGTTCATAACCATAGAAAACAGGTAGATCTAATTGTAGAAATGTTTCTAACTCTTGCTTAATAGTATTGAACTGCAAGATCAATCTCTCCCATTTAATATACATCACCTTGAACCGTTTGGCTTGATAGTGATGATAGAGTTTGGTTGCCTCTCGCCAGAGCAAACAGTGTTGTTTAACTGTATAGTTAGGCCAATTTTTGGTATGTAAAGCTCTATGTTTGCCTGATGCTACTACATCATAAGGATGGCGTATAGTAACAAGATAAAGTGAATTATACTTTTCTGGAAATCTTCTAACTGCATAAGGAAGTCTATCTAGACCTTCAAACCAGGCAAATGGCTGTTTAAAACCGAGCAGCCTTAAATTAATTTTGCCAGGAACTTTATTCCATTTCATCGCATCATTTTCATGAACTTTACTAAGTCTATCATCTCCCGTGACCGCACATTTTAATAAGAACTGAAAGATCTCTGTATCAGTCTTATTTTCGATCTCTGTTAATATTTCATGAGCGCAATAGGCTTGGGGAGATTCCGTAATCCAATCACTGATAAAGGTTGTTCCAGAGCGAGGCGCGCCGGTCACCAACACTATTTTAGGAAACATCAAATGTAGGTAGATTTTTCTTAACCATTCCTGGAGATATTCTATACCTTGAGGTCGTTGTGTTGCCATCGTTGGATGATACAACCAATCGTTTATCATATCAACTTTGTGATCTACAGTTATTACAGTAGTGATACAATAAAAGAATCTCTATTATCATTGTTAGGTTATGAGCAGACAAATTCCTAATCAATTCCACTTTGTTTTTGGACTACAGAAACAACAAGAACCTTTTCATCTTGTCTTCTATTTGTGTTTAGAGTCCTGTATTCAGATTAACAATCCTCAACAGATCTTTTTCTACTATCACTATCAGCCTTATGGAAAATATTGGGATCTGATCAAGCCAAAATTAACGCTAGTTAAGGTTGAACTACCAGCGCGACTACTCAATTACCGGTATCAAGACAGACTGGTAAGCAAGTATAGATATGCACATTATTGTGATCTTATTAGATTAGAAAAGACCGTTGCTGCCGGGGGAATCTATACCGATATTGATACAATTTTTGTTAACAGAATACCAGATAAACTTTATAAAAAACCTTTTGTACTAGGGAAAGAGTGTGATGTCTATTGCCAACGCACTAAAAAGCTACGGCCATCCCTTTGTAATGCCTTTATCATGTCAGAGAAAGATTCTCAGTTTGGTCACTATTGGCTTAAAGAATTTGACAATGCCTTCGATGGTAGCTGGTCTAACCATGCCTGTTTCCTACCACAGGAACTTAGTGAAAAATATCCACATTTGATACATATAGAACCTAGCCAGTCATTCTATAAACATATCTGGTCGCGCGAAGGTATATATACCTTGCTAGAAGGTTATGATCCAGACTATAGCGATGTAATAAGCATGCATTTATGGAATCATCTATGGTGGGAAAAGAGTAGAAAAGATTTTTCTCACTTCCATTCTGATAGATTAACAGAAGATTATATACGTTCTGTAGATACCACCTATAATGTTATTGCCAGAAGATTTCTTCCTGAACCAGAAAAAAACCGAA
>JBFLVQ010000627.1:0-5700 GCA_040758525.1 Acidobacteriota bacterium | reverse complement strand
CCCATTGCCTTCACGGATGAGCTTACACCATAGCGTTTGGTTGTGCACTTTCCCTGCGCTACTCTCATCCTCCTAGACTATGGTAACGCTTCGCTACTTGCTCTCTCTTTTCATACCATTTATGATGGAAATGGCAATATAAAGAATGATGCTAATCTCACCTCAGTCTATGAGTATGATGGTGAGAATAAGATGACAAGAGCATTACAGAACACCAGTGTAGAGGTAGGCAAATACTATTATGATGGGGATGGTAGAAGAGTAAAGGTTGAGACAGGCAGTACTGTACGACGAATGGTCTATGATGCTGGTGGTAAGTTGATTGCTGAGTACACCACTTCAGCATCGCCATTGCAACCTAGCAAAGAGTATTTCTACAAAGGTGGAGCGCTGGCATTCACAGTAGAACCATTACCTATTTTGGATATTGTGCTCACACAGTTGACACCATCATCAGCAGCACAAGGGACAACTTTTACATTGACGATTGATGGAACAAACCTGGCTGGTGCTACTGCAGTAGAGTTCTCACCACCAACAGGCATTACTGTATCCAATGTCAGCAGTACAGAGGCTAAAGTCACTGCCACAGTGTCGATTGCTGATGCCACACTTGCCCCCAATGATGCCAGAATTGTTACTGTAATAACACCTAATGGAGGATCTAATGGCTTGACCTTTAATGTCACCAGCCCAGGAGGAGGAGAGCCACCTACCCCACCAGAGAATCTGGTTGCTTCAGACATTACATCCTCACAGGTGAGGTTGAACTGGCAGGATAAGTCCTCCAATGAGACCAGCTTTGTCTTACAGCGTCGTGTTGTGGATGGCAGCTATATGGATTTAGTAGAACTGCCTGCCAACACCACTGTACACCTTGACACCACTGTAGCTGCTTCTCAGACCTACAACTATCGAGTGAAAGCACGCAATGGAGTAGGAGATTCAGCCTTCTCCAATGAGGTAACGGTGAGCACGCCTGCACCAGCACAGCCTGCTGCTCCATCAGAGTTGCAGTTGAATGGCACACCTACCATTAGTCAAGTCAATATCAAATGGAAAGATAACTCCAACAATGAGACTGGATTTGTTGTTGAGCGTAAGGAAGGAATTGGCACATTTGCAGTGATAGCAAATCTGGCAGCAGGCACTACTACTTATTCTGACACTACTGTGCAGGCAGCCAAGAGCTATCTCTACCGAGTCAAAGCCGTCAACGGTACGATTAGCTCTGACTACTCTAATGAGTTGTCAGTGAATACACCGTCTGGGCAAGCGCCGCCAGCCCCTATCAATCTGATTGCTAATGCACAGAACTCCACCACTGTAAACCTGAGCTGGCAGCATAACTCTCCAGATGAGACAGGGTTTATTGTAGAGCGAGCACAGGGTGTCGGTGCATTTGCAGTAATAGCAACATTACCTGCAGACACACTCAGTCACACCGATACAACAGTACTGGCTACCACTCAGTACAGCTATCGAGTAAAGGCATTCCATACTACATTTGGAGAGTCTGACTATTCCAACATAGCAGTAGTAACAACACCAGCAGGTGCTCCACCTTCTGCTCCTACTAACCTGACAGCAACAGCCCCTGATGCTGCTTCACCGATAAGTCTGGCCTGGTCTCACGATGGCAATAATGTAGGAAGCTTCTCTATCTTCCGTAAGGTAGAGTGTGATGGGTTCTGTGGAGGATTTGTTTTCCATGCCAGTGTTACAGGCACAGCGAGGAGCTATGCTGATACACAGACAGCGGCAGGACTGCAGTACAGCTACTATCTAACTGCACAGGCAGCACAGGACGGCACACAGTCAGCTCCTTCCAACACTGCTACAGTCGTTAAGCCTGGACCAGCGCCAGCAGTGCCTAGTAATCTACTTGCTACTGCAATCAGTGGAGCTGTAGTCAAGCTCACCTGGACCGACAATGCCAACAATGAGTCTAACTTTGTCATAGAGAGAGGAATAGGTACAAATCCCTCCAGCTACAGTGTAGTGGCAACATTAGGTGGCAATGGTGGCAGCAACATCACTGTCACGCATCAAGATAGCAATGGAATCAGTGCCAACACCTACACTTATCGAGTAGCAGTAAAGAATGCTGCTAATCCCACTCTGCTCTATTCCAGTACTGCAACTGTGGTAGTACCAACTGCACCAGCCGCGCCTACCAATCTACATGTAGTAGGACAGACCACTGCCACACAGGTGAATCTGGCCTGGACCGATAATGCCAGCAATGAGTCTAGCTATGTTATTGAGCGAGCCATTGGAGGTGGAGGATTTGCTGTACTAGCTAGCTTGGGAATGAATGCAACCAGCTACTCAGATACTACAGTTACAGCATCAACATCCTACAGCTATCGAGTGAAATCCAACAATGTTGCTGGTGAAGGTGCTTCTAACACCATTACGCTAACAACACCATCAGGTAGAGCGCCTAATGCTCCATCTTCGCTCTCAGCCATGACTTTGAGTGACAGCTCGATAGAGCTGAATTGGAGAGATAATTCCAGCGATGAGAGGAACTTTGTTGTCGAGCGAGGTAATGCCAGCACAGGTCCATTCACAGTGATTGCGACATTGCCAGCCAATACAGTCAACTATGTAAGTGCTGGATTGAATGCTAACACTACCTACTTCTATCGAGTGAAAGCGACACAGGGTAGTTTTGGCTCAACATACTCTAATGTAGCAAGGTCTAAGACACTGCCAGCAGGAGTAAGCTCTCCTACTTCTCCAGAAGCAAATGTTGTTAGTTACATTACTGCTAATCATCTTGGTTCAGCTTTCATTGTTACTGATAGAAGTGGTGCAGTAATCAGCAGGCACGATTTCCTGCCATTTGGTGAAGAGATTTCGGCAGGTATTGGTAACAGAACCAGCGAACAGGGTTATAACGATAATGATCGGTTGAGGCAGGTCTATGCTGGGTATGAAAGAGATGATGAGACTAGTCTGGATTATGCTCAGGCCAGATATTTCGGCTCAGGTTTGGGTAGATTCATGTCACCGGATGATTTCTTGAACGACACTCATATACTTGATCCGGCAAGCTGGAATCTTTATGTCTATGTACGTAATAATCCACTAAAGTATATAGATCCTTTGGGTAAGGAAGTTTCTGGTGCTAGGCTTAATGAATTTGAAAGGTTAGTGCTGGTTAAAGATCTTAAAGATATCACCGGTTTCGAAAGTATATATTTTGATAGCAATGGAATACTCGTGATTGATCCATCATTAGGAATTAATGGAGGGTCAGATAAGGCGCGTGATCAACTTCTTGGACTTGTTAATAGGACCGATATCAGAATATATTTAGAAAATTCCGATGGTGACCGCACATTTCCGTTTGCTAGAGCCTTTAGACAGGAAAATCCAGTGTATGATACCGGTGGTAATCTTATACGTATTGATTACAGAATACAATATGACTATAGAGATTTTTTCTATTTAGAAGGAGATCCAGAAGCAATAGAATCCTTTAGCATTGGTTTAGCAACATTTCATGAAGCTGCTCATATACTTCATCCAGGTGATGATTTTCAGTCTGGCTCGGATCGTCCTAATTTTTCTGATTTCCCAGGACCCGTTGAGACAATATTTGTAAATCCAATACGACGACAGTTGGGCCTACCTGAGCGTAGTAATTATGTTTACTACTCAAATGGATATGAATCCCAGGCTAGGTTTGGTGATAAAATATTACGCTGGAAAAATGATGTGGTTCAATAAAGACTAAATGATGTGGTGGAGAAAGGACTTAAATGTTAATTTATAAACATTAGACCTGCGTAAGTTCACTGTTAGTGTATTATGCTTGAGATTGCTTATTTATCAGCCATTCGTTTAATTGCGAAATGGCTCATTCTTGATAATTAAGACATTCTCAGTATCATTTGGAAAAATTGCCGTCTGTTGAGGTGCCTGATGAATAAAAATAGCTTTAAAGTAATCTTGACTATCTTTGTGATGATTTTCTTTGGTTATGTGTCTCCGTCTTCGGCTCGCGATTTTAACAGAGATCAAAATATCCGTGAGTTACTAGCCGAAATGCGGAATCCTCTCAGTGATGATGATAAATTGGCAATTTTGTTCAAAATTGGAGAGGATAATATTCATAAGCTTATTCAAGCTCTCTACGATCCACAACCGGAAGTAAGCCTTAATGCCCAGGTAATAATACGGTATCTAGGTAATGAAACTGGAATGAAAGCATTAATAAGTTGGTATAGTGAACAATCACAGTATAGTGTTTCTGGACCTATTCCTTTACCATTAACGGATTGGGATTATAAAAATATTGAACGAAATTACCTGAGTAAACCTGCGCCATGGGGTAACTTTGTAGAGTCATATATATATGCTCTAGCCCTTGATGATTCTCCACGATCACGTACTATCTTAGATAAAATATTTAGTAGAGTAGATGAATTTGCTCCATTCTCAACCACTAGGAAAGTAATTGATTTAACGAAAGCTAACAACCCACAAAGATTGATACCTGATAAGAAAGATATAGCTAAGCAAGTCTTGACTAATGCATTTTTTATTCAGCCTTATGATCAGAAGTACGCATCAGCACGCCTGATAGCATTTAATGGTAATAAAAGCAAGGCGCTTGTTGAGATACATATTAATAGAGGTCTTCTAGCTGAAGAGTGGCATCATGTTGTAATTAGTAAAACTGGCAAGGTATGGAAATTTTTTTCAATATCCATGATTGCCGTATCTTGAAGAGATTTTGGCTATGTTTCCCCTATGGATAGTGTCTACTGCTAAAACAAGTTGGAAATGAACAAAAGAAAGTAGCTACTACTAGAGTTTAATAAAAGAGAGAGTATGTGTGAAGGAAAGTGAAAATAAGTCAGCAGTGTGATCTTTTCTCTAGAAACCTATGAAAATAGAGGTATTAGTAGGAATAAAAGAAGTTATTTGACAACATGATCTTTTTGTGTGGAATTCGTATCCTATTGTTGCCAGAGTGAAGCGTAACCCAGTAGTTGAAACTGACTATCAAAATAGTTTGAGTAAACTGAGAGATAACTTACAGAATTTTAGCAAAAAATTAGTTTGAGCAGTAATAGTAGGAAATTAGCTAAAAAATGTTTCGGATCTCGCAATGAAAGCATCCATTAATCTTTCTATAGTTTCTTGCTGACGAGATACTTTAACCAGGCTATCTTGCAAAGATCCAATCTGATTGAAGATTTACATAAGCATTTACCTAACAGCGGGGAACTGCTAGAAGGGTAGGTCTAGTTGATCTGGTTAGTAGAGTGAAACAATGGCCACATTATTATAATCACTGCTACGTAGTGCTAACACAAAGAAACCTGCTGCTGTTTGTTAGGATAATTTAATTTACTGAATTTAAACCAAGCATACTGTAAGTTTGCAATAACTGTTCCTTACCAGTACAATAGGTGAGTTATATATGGGAAACACAGTTTTATAAATGCAACAAAATGATTAGCCATACGTATACAATGAGGGTAGTGATTGAGAAACCATTTGGTAATTGGGAGACTAAGCTTTTAGGAAACAGAGTAAACTAATGGTGTGGAATGATATCCATGTGTTTAGATTTACAGATAGAAAAATGGATATCAATGGATTGGTTAGCTACATACTATATTAGAATAAATATTTGTATTTGAGCCATATCTAGTAGCAGCTTAACTATTGGCACAA
>JBFLVQ010000626.1:4826-5707 GCA_040758525.1 Acidobacteriota bacterium | reverse complement strand
AGTAAGTTTAGTAGCTCAAATTAAGAAATACTTCCAACAGGAGATCCCTTTAATTACACTATTCCAAGAAGCAACCATAGAGAATTTAGCTGCGCTCCTGAATAAACAGACCAGTCCATATACTTCAACTCCTTTAGTAAGTATTCAACCATCTGGTTCTACACGACCTTTCTTCTGTGTTCATCCTATTGGTGGGAGTGTCTTCTGTTATATAGAGCTAGCAAGACATTTAGGTAAAGAACAACCAGTTTATGGATTGCAAGCTTGTGGCCTTAATGGAGAACAAAAACCATTCACCAGTATTGAAGAGATGGCAACCTATTACATTGAATCTTTACGTACCATTCAGCCACAGGGCCCATATCTTTTAGGTGGATGGTCACTAGGAGGTCTTATCGCTTTCGAAATGGCCCAACAATTATGCAAGCAGGGAGAGGAGATAGCGCTGCTAGCTTTGTTCGATTCCGATATCCTGACTCCAAATAATAAACCTGACAATAATGGTTTCTGGAGTGATGATAAGTTAGTAGCAGCATTTGCCGGACATCTATTTGGTGGCCACTATATTGATGATCAACCTTTATTTTTAGGTAATTTCCAGAAGCTGGATACGGATGGACAATTAAACTTTGTCTTGGAGAAAGCCAAAGCGATCGGCATTTTACCGACAGTGTTTGAGTATTCACAACTGTACCAATTGTTTCAGGTTTATCTAGCAAACTTTAATGCTATGCAGAATTATCTGCCCAAGAGCTATTCCGGTGACATTAAACTATTCCAAGCCAATGAGAGTCGTTCTTTATCATCCAGTAGTCTTGTCTTAGCGCGTAGCGAGATAGTCTCTGGAGAAGTAGATATTAAAATTGTTCCTGGTAATCACT
>JBFLVQ010000626.1:0-4816 GCA_040758525.1 Acidobacteriota bacterium | reverse complement strand
TAAAGAGCCTAATGTGCAAGCATTAGCAGAAAAATTAAAGTATTCCATTGGTAAAGCAGAGGAACTACTTTTATGCAAATAGAGCGTATTGAACTACCAACAGTTGAAGAGTTCCAAAATAGATTTGCTTTAGTCGATAAGCCTGTAATTATCACTAAAGCTATGCAGAACTGGAAGGCTCTTAAACTATGGACAATCGAATATCTAAACAATTCCTTAGCAACAATACCAGTCCAGGTCGGCGTTTCTTCCGACGGTATCTTTAGGGGAGATCCCAAAGATGGTTTTAAAAATATTAAGAAGATGCTATTTAATGAGTATATAGAGTTAATATCTTCACCAAACCAGACAGACAATAAGTATTACTTACAGCAGAGTGCATTGAAAGATCTGCCACCACTAGAAAATGATATTGATTTTCCAAGCTATTTTGATAAGAACAGATTGTTGGTAGCAAACCTATGGTTAGGCAGTGGTGGTAACACATCACCATTACATTTTGATTGTGGACATAATTTATTAGCTCAGGTGGCTGGCCGTAAACATATTACTCTATTCTCACCGAATCAACTTGAATTTCTTTATCCTTATTCTGCTTTTTCAAAAATTCCGCATCTTAGCCAAGTCAATATCGAACAGCCTGATTTACTAAAACATCCTAAATTTAATAGAGCTAAATCTATTAGTTGTATTTTAGCACCAGGAGAAATAATTTTTATTCCCAGCTTCTGGTGGCACCAAGTAGTTTCTCTGGAAATGGCTATTTCAGTAAATTTTTGGTATAGGAATAACCCATTTACCTATTGTGCTGTTACTAAGCGAGGTATCTTAGGGAATATCCATTTTTTAGCAATGATGGTAAATAATTTTATCCATTTACCTCAAAGTATTATTTCAAATTTTTCTAACTAGGCTACTATCCATAGCCACTAAAGGGCACTATGAAAAGAAATCTAAAGTTAGCAATAGAAGAAAGTACTCAAGGTGTCGATGCTCGTGCAGAGATCCTGTTAGCCGATAGAGTATATAACAGCGAGGCGACAACATTGCGAGAGATGCTCTCGCTGGCGGCACGTCCACATATAATATCTTTTGCTTTAGGGCTACCTGCCGCCGAACTACTATGCCGCGAGAATTTTGCTGAAGCAGCAACAGAGGTGCTGAGGAATGATTTGCTAGCGATGCAGCTTGGTCCACCATTCCAACCATTAAAGCGGCATATTGTATCAATAATGGCACAGCGAGGTGTAACTTGTTCTGAAGAGCAGATCTTTTTAACTACAGGAGCACAACAAGGACTGAACTTGCTAGCCTCACTACTGCTTAACTATGGACAACAAGTGATCATTGAAGAGACAACCTACACTGGCATCCATAAGGTGATTGAACCTTTTCAGCCAAAGATTCTTACTGTGCCTGCAGAACCTGTAACTGGTATGGATATAGATGCTCTTGAAGCAATACTTAAAGATGGTGTGAAACCAGCTTTTATCTATACTATGGCAGATGGTCACAATCCGCTTGGTGTAAGCATGACATTAGCAAACCGCATGCATCTGGTGGCATTAGCACGGCAATATCAGGTTCCCATTATTGAGGATGATGCTTATGGGTTGTTATTTTATGAGAACCAGATGAGCCCACCATTACGAGCACTGGAAGAAGAATGGGTTCTTTATGTTGGATCTTTCTCAAAAATTCTTGGACCTGGACTACGTACAGGATGGCTGGTTGTACCTTCCCAACTTATTCCCAAATTATCTATAATTAAAGATTATCATGATATTGATTCCTGTACGCTCACACAACGCACCATATCTGCCTTCTTAGATACTGGAGCTCTTGATGCCCAGCTTGTTAAGTTGCAACAAACTTTTCGGACTTGCCGAGATCTGATGATTAACGCACTGGCCAAGTACTTTCCCGCAGATGCCTACTGGCAGAAGCCGACTAGCGGTGTCTTTATTTGGGTAGTCCTACCTAATGGAATAGATACTACAGAGCTGTTAAAAATTGCCATTGAGCAAGAACAGGTTGCTTTTATGCCGGGCAGTGCTTTTTGTATAAAAGACAGCTATCAAGCAACCAACTGTATGCGCTTATGTTTTACAAACTGTAAGCCAGCACAGATTGAGAAAGGTATTGCTCAACTGGCTAGAGCAATACAACGTTATAAGTAGAGGAGTCTAAAAGAGTGAGCAAGGGGCTCTATTTTACGCCAACATGCTTAACCTGGGCAAGCCTACGGTCAAATTCTTCCAATAAATCTATTCTACCTTTATGTATGCTCTCATAGTCTCTCAATAATTCGATATCTTGTGGCTGCTGGTTTGTTAGGTTTGCTTTAATTTCATCTGTCGTCATACGATCATAGTCTTGTATGGGAAGTTGTTGAGCTTTTCTTGCACCACTATAAATGGTTTCTATCTCCTTGATAATATCGTCAATACTGGTATATGTACGTTTAGCTAGCTTTTTTAACTGATCAATAAGATCAACTGGTCCACGCAAACGATGCACATAATCGATAATCTCTTTTAAATTTGTAGGAAAATCTACCCCTTTGAGGTAATTGGCAACACTAGTCGCTGAACCAACACCAGGTACTACAATTCGTTTAGTGGTAAGATGTTGTTTAGTCAGCCCAAGCAACTTGATGAGATTATCGGTTGAGATTGTTTCGTTCGGTTTAATAATGCTCGTTTGTGTATTGGTTTCAGTAGGCAGACCATCTGGTAACAACAAGATTTGAAATTGGTTGTCGTTCTCAATAAAAAGATATCTACTATCCTTGAACCTGTTTTCACGGTTGATATCGACTAAATAATATTGTCCTGATTGCAAAGTACGCGCTCTTCTATGATTATTATCAGAAAAGATGATCTGACCGCCTGCATCACTAGCATCCCAAGCAAACCAATTTTTGTCATCCAGGACAAGAATTTTATTGTTATTGTTGGTAAGAAATAACTCATAGTGGCCTTGTTCCAGTATCGTTATCGGCATAATAATTCCCCCTTTCTGTTATTAATAAAAAGCAATCACTATTCCCAGATAACGAACTCAGCGATATATAAGGATGAGCTTAGTCAACGTAAAAATCTTCCGCCGCTAATATCGATTAGTGCGCCATTTATATGTGATGACATATCGCTAACAAGAAAATGCACTGCGCTCGCGACCTCTTCAGCATAAGTATTGCGACCTAATGGAGTCTGCTTGCGATAATTCTCCATCTGCTCTTGGGTAGAATGGATTTCATGATGGCGTGTCTCTACGGTACCAGGCATTACTGAGTTAGTACGAACTTGCGGGGCAAGCTCTTTGGCCAATGTATGGGTGAAGACCATTAAGCCACCTTTTGAAGCAGCATAAGCGCCCGCACCATTTGCTCCACCAGTCTGTACTGAGAGTGAAAGTATATTAACAATACGGCCGCTGCCACTTGCTCGCAGATGAGGAATGGCCCGTTTGGTTATCAGAAAAGCGCTGGTGAGATTAATATCCAGAGACTGTTGCCAGACCTCCAGTGGACATTCTTCAATCTTAGCCCGTTTGACCAATCCTCCACTATTATTTACCAAGATATCTAGGCGACCGATACGAGTAATGAGATTGTCTACTACCGCATAGGCTTCTTCCTCACGTGTAAGATCAGCCTGTAAGATCATTCCTTTACCATTGTGAGCGCTTAACTCTGCTAGTGTGCTTTCTGCTCCTTCTCTGCTAGTATAGTAATGGATGCCAATGAAAGCACCTGCGCGTCCCAATGCCAGTGCAACTGCTTTTCCTATGCCAACACCCGCACCTGTTATCAGTGCAACCTTGTCGGTTAGATCTAATGTTTGCTCTGTCATCATATTATACCTCGAATGAATGGCCTGGTGGTTCCAATGCTAGAATGTTTAACGCAATATGCTAGCCTAGGTCAATAGTGATAAGATATTCAAGGTTAGTACTATGATGAATACGATCTGACAAACTTAGATCTATGTGGTGAGGGCTGTATCATTAGTAGTCCTATGGTGTGTAATAGCTAATAAAACGTATACTTTGAAGCAGGCTAGTAATTACCAGCCTGCTATTATGATCTTGAGAGCTTGTAGTAAGAGCTTTGTCAGCTATGGCTTTAACATAGGACGTCGCCACAACAAGGCTCCTCTTCTACTGTGTAGAATGGTGTAAATTGTCCCTCATTACGGGTTGCTCTTCCTGTACAATCGATAATATAACCACCAACAATCTCTGAATAACTTTCATCGCTATAGTAGGTGATTATTTTGAATCTATTATATGCTGCAGCGGCAGCAGCATGGCTACCCAACTTTCCTTTACCATTAGATACAAGAGTAGGTGAGAGGATTAGTGCTAAAGACGCAATACCAAGAACAAGAGCTTTGCTTAATCTAGAAAGACACATAGTTTTTCCTTTCTTATTTTTCAAGGTTGATTGCCAAATTACTAGTAAGGGTTTCCTTGGTAACGGAACAATTCTGGTAGCTAAGGTAGTTTTTAAGGACAGTCTGAACCTTCAGAAAGGATACGTTCAGTAAAGTAGTCTGTCTGCACTCCTGTACATATTGGCTCAGGTTCGCAGCTATTAAAAATACACCGACCTACTACGGTGCTATAGGTGCAATCCGAATAATAAGTCACAGATGTTACAGTATATCCATGGGCAGCTTGGCTTTTCATTACCGCACCCATAGTTACTAAGCAAACTAACATAGCTATCAAAACTAATCTCTTCAAACTGTGAGGAGTAATCTTCATAGTTGTTTTCTCCTGTATTTGTGTTTAATTGATTTAGGTTGTT
>JBFLVQ010000625.1:0-5709 GCA_040758525.1 Acidobacteriota bacterium | reverse complement strand
GTCACTTACAAATGGCTTTAATGCCAGGAGTAGATTTTATGTCACAGACCCAGATTCCTATTGAAGTTGATCAATTGATCACTGAGGATGATACTCCCGTGGATAATTTTCCTTCCGAGAAACAACAACGTCTCTTGACTGAACCTCTCTATAGCTCTTGGCAAGGTCCTGGCGAAGGTCGTACTTTTCTTGCTGCTGCCAATGTTGGTGTCTTCTCTTCTGTGCACCTTCCACCAATTGTTCCAGATGTCTTTGTCAGTCTTGATGTCGAGATCGCTGCAGATTGGTGGGCAAAAGCACATCGTTCTTACTTTTTTTGGGAATTTGGCAAAGCTCCTGATGTTGTTATTGAGATTGTCTCTAACAAAGAAGGGCAGGAGAATAGTGAAAAACTACGCCGTTACGAGCGAATGGCTGTGCCTTATTATGTTATCTTTGATCCCATCAAGCAAATTCAGTCTCAAATTTTGACCATCTATGAATTGCATGTGGGTACTTATCAAGTGCATGTTGAGGCTCAATTGCCTACTCTACATTTGGGATTGACATTATGGCAAGGAAGTTTTGAGCACAAACACGACACTTGGTTAAGATGGTGTGATGAGCATGGCCAACTCATTCTCACTGGTCAGGAACGTGCTGAGCAAGAGCACCTCAAAGCCGAACAAGAGCGTCAAAGAGCAGAACGGCTCGCTGCCAAATTACGTGCTTTGGGTGAAGATCCTGACCAGCTTTAATGGTTAACTTTGCGTTATTGAACTGGGCTAAAATTTTCATGCCTGCGCAAAAACCGCGCTGGCAAAAGTGTAAAGACTAAAGAGTACATCAGCTACGAGTCCGCGCAGCAGAAACAACTAGCCGAAACCCAAGGAAGTTGCCCCTGCGGTCCATTCTAAGCCTATTGCGAATAGCAGAGCGGCAGAGTCTACCGCCGTAGGCGTACAAAGAACCGCCGCGCACTACACGGAGGTCAGTTTCTCCTCCATCCCAGGCGCTTCCATCTTCCGGCGCCCCCTCATAACTACCATGCCACCCGTCCAAACACCATTCCCACACATTCCCATGCATATCATATATCCCAAATCTATTCGCTTTTCCCAGGCTTCCTACCGGCACCGTCTTCTCTCGATAAATACCTTTTGGTGCTGACCCATACGGATAACCCCCACCATAATTCACATACTCTAGTGTTATTGTCTCCCCAAACCCAAATGGTGTTCTTGTTCCAGCTCGACACCCATACTCCCACTCTGCCTCGCTTGGCAATCGATACTCTTTCCCGGTTTTACGTGATAACCGCGCACAAAATTCTATCGCTTCTTCCCACGATACCCGCTCTACTGGCAGATTCTTTTCCCCCTCTGCTGGCTTAAAGTAAGATGGCTCAGCACCAAGGTCTCGTTTCACCTTTGGCAAGCCAGCCACTACACGCCACTGTTCCTGTGTTACCTGATATTTCCCCATGTAGAATTCTGCCACTCTTACTCTATGCTGTGGGCCTTCATCATCACTTCGATCCTTTTCTGTAGAGGGCGATCCCATCTCAAACTCTCCTCCAGGTATCAACACCATTTCTAACTCTCCCCCTTCACCCAAATCTTCACTAAAATATCTTGCCTGCCCCTGTTCGAGTTTTACTATCTCACCTTTCGAATCTAGAGTCACAACTTCGAAGTTGTATGTCTTTAACCAAGACCCACTGGACAACTCCTTTCTGCTAATCTCTCGACAAAACTCCTTTACACTATTAAACCGCTCCTCTGGTTCATCCGCTATCGCCTTTTTTAAGGCTGCTTTCATTTCCTCACTACACTCAAGTCCATCTATAAATAATGACGGATTTCTTACTACTCGCAACGGTAGCTCCTCTCCATATAATCCATATATTAATGTCATTGCTAGCGAATAGATGTCCGACTTTATCGTGGCTTCCTTGCCAGAACTCATCACTTCCGGCGCTGCAAATACATATGTCCCCATTGCACTGGTTCTTGTCCCTCCCGTAGTGTCATCTGCATGTACCAGATCAAAGTCTGTTAGTCGTATACTGCTATCTCCTGCTATCAAGATATTTGCTGGTTTTACATCTCTATGGATTAACCCTTGATTATGAGCATACTCTAGCGCTTCTCCTGCCTGACATATTGCTGCTATTATTTCTTCTACTTTAAGTCGCTTGTTAATTATTGCTTGTCTTAAGTCTCCTCCTGCTATGTATTCCATAACGAAATAATAAAACCCTTCCTCATTACTACACTCTTCAACCACTCTTACAATGGCGGGATGTCGAAGTCCTGCCATCCTTTTTGCTCCTCGCTTAAACCGTGTTAGATAGCTTTGATCCTCTGTCCATTGGCTATGCAATATCTTGATCGCTACTAGTTGTTTATCTTGCCTATCATATCCTTTCCATATCGTGGCAAAGCCCCCTTGTCCAATTCTCTCTAGCAGACGATATCGCCCATTGCCAAGAAATTCTCCTACTGACAGGATAGGCCCTTCTCTTAGTTGACGACGTAGTGCAAGTATCTGTTTGTCTATTTCACTACTATCCAGCCCTGATGAGATTGACTCCTCTTTATCGTGGTAAGCCTGTGCTAGTTGTTCTGAAAGTGAATGACGATGAGCACTGGTTTTGTTGAGTGCTTGTTCCACTTCAGCCAATATGGCTTCACTACCTACAGTTGATGTTTTTATGTGAGGGTTTAGGATATTATTTAATGACTCTTTGATCTTAGCTAATCCGCATCCATTACGACTTTCTGCCCAATTCACTAACGCATAAACCCTGTCTCCTGGCGGCGCAGTAGGTGGCGGTATGATCTGATTCGGTGGCTTGATATTCATTAGTAGTTCATTGAACTGCTGCACTACTAAACCATTCAGATCCTCTATCAAAATCTCTTTATCTACTTCAATGTCGCTAATATTGTTCTTAGCATCGATATCATTCATAACAAATCTTTCTCTGCCACTATTCACTGAGTCATAGCCAGTCTCTACTTTCTCGGCAATAATAAAGGTTTTTATCAACCTTTGCATTTCGTATTATTGCGGTAACAAGGGCTTTTCAATATCCTTTTCAATATCAATGAAAAGATTGTCCTTAAGGGCAGGCGCAGTGAAGTCAACAAGCGAGATCGATAATGCTATAATGAGCGACTAGGAAGAGAGGGCTTATGACTGAAAAATACTGGGGCGAGAAAATACCTCAATTTGACCCGCCCCGTCCACCCAAAGATTACTTACCTACTATGTATGATCTGCCCAGTGAAGATCCTAAGGAGCCTGGCTTGCCTGACGAATTTCATTTACTACAACCTCAACTGCTCAAAGAGACTTTCCAGCCACCCACTTATTCTCAAGAGCAATGCTTTGTAGCTACCGATCTTAATCTCTATTTCGATATTCGCCATCCTCTCTGGTATAAACGTCCGGATTGGTTTGCTGTGGTGGGTATACCTAGACTCTATGATGGTTCAGACCTACGTCTTAGCTATGTCATCTGGCAGGAAGGTGTCAGTCCCATTATTGTAGTAGAGCTACTCTCTCCTGGCACAGAGAAAGAGGATTTAGGCAAGACCCGGCGTGAAACTGGTGAACCTCCTACCAAGTGGATAGTATATGAGCAGATTCTGCGTATACCCTACTATATTATCTTTGATAGGTATACAGATCAGCTAAGGATATTCCAATTGATGGGTGATAGTTATGGCGAGATTACCCTGAAAGACAATCTCTTCTGGATAGCTGGACTAGAATTGCATCTAGGCTTATGGCAAGGTCAGTATCAAGGTGTAGAGCGGCTTTGGTTGCGTTGGGCAGATAAGGATGGTAACTGGTTACTTACCTCCACTGAACAAACAGAGCAAGAACGTCTAAGAGCTGAGCAAGAACGCCTAAAAGCAGAGCAAGCTCAATTGCGTGAAGAAGCCGAACGCCTACGTGCTGAGCAAGAGCATCTAAGAGCAGAGCAGGTTACTCAGCAGCTTCAACAAGAGCGGCTACGCACCGAGCAGGCAGATCAGCGCGCTGATCAGGAACGTCAAAGAGCAGAACGTCTTGCTGCCAAATTACGTGCTTTGGGTGAAGATCCTGACCAGCTTTAATGGCTAACGGCTTATTTCGTTCGGCAAGTAAGCCCTATTTAGAGGTTTTTAATACCATTAACCAGCAATTAGCAATTAATGGTCAATGTCCATTATTTTTGATAAGTTTTTCTAGCGCCTCATCTTGATAGCAAGAAGGTGGACAACCCCAACGCTCTGGATTGTGTGCAATACCTTGCTGATAATATTCAGCAGCGCGTTTCTCATCACCCATCTTTAGGTAGGTTTTGGCGATCGCTATATAGCTGTAAAAGTACTCAGGATGTTCTGTAGCATTTAATGAATATAATTGTAAGGCTTCGGCAAAACGTTGCTGTTTATAGAGCTCGTGTCCAAGCGTGATAAGATCGGAGGTCCCGTTTTTGTAGCGTTTATCACCAGCTTTCTTGAGGCGATGATATTCATCAATGGTGGCCTCGATACTGGAACGAGCAAGAACTTTTGCTAGCGGTATAGCAATGGAGGCCGAGGGAATTTCTGGCTTTCGTCCAAGCCCAATATCTAAGATACCGTCGGCAATCTCTACTGCTTCCATACGAGATTGTCCATCATAGTTCATCAGCACAATAACACCAACAGAGTGCTCAGGCAGGAAACCTATTAAACTATGAAAGCCTGGATCGGTCCCTGGACCAACTACCATTCGGCTGCCTCGGTGTTCGCGTAGGAACCAGCCCAATCCCATCTCTATCTCGCTACCATCCACTTCTGCTTGTGACTGCCACATCTTCTCTAATAATGAGGAAGAGAGTATTTTCGTACCCTGAACTTCTCCTTTATTCAAATTCATTGCCAACCATCGAGCCAGGTCTGGCACATTAGACTTCAAGGCACTACTAGGAGCCCTTGCACGGTTATATGGATAGATTGTGCTTACATCAGGGATAAGGCTACCACGATGCGGCCAGGCCAACATCGCAGGTTGCCCTTGATAAGCAAGGAAAGTGCTGTTTGTCATGCCTAGCGGTTTTAAGATATTACTATCAATATATTCTTCAAAACTCTTACCAGAAACTTTAGCGATCACATCGCCTAACACCTCATAAGCCAAGTTGCTATAGTGCCACTTTTCACCCGGTTGTGAAAGCAGCGAGCGATTGCTAAGACTCCTAACAAAACGGTCCAGTGCCAGCTCATCTAATTCAGGAGATTTCCACCATTCTCCTCCTTCAATATCCGAAGCCATTCCAGAAGTATGTGAAAGTAGGTGGCCTATGGTAATCTGCTGAGCACGATTGTCAGCCAGTGTGAAGTGAGGAAGATAGCGAGTCACAGGAGCATCAAGCTCGATCTGTCCCTTCTCGACAAGCTGCATAATTGCCGTAGCAACAAAGGTCTTGGAAACTGAAGCAGTATGAAAGACCATTTCTGGCACTACATCTCCACCCTCTTGAAGATGGCGTGTACCATAGCCTTTTGAGAAGATCAGTCTATCTCCTTTAACAATACCCACGGCAATTCCTGGTATTGGTCGGGATGCCATTATTGCACCTAGATATGAATCCACTTCCTTGGTAAGCTTATCATCAGTATTCTTGAAGTATTCTCGTTGACCACAGCCAAGTAGCATAATTGTAGAAAGTAAAATAACAATACGGTT
>JBFLVQ010000624.1:0-5717 GCA_040758525.1 Acidobacteriota bacterium | reverse complement strand
AAGATGCCTACAAAGAGGTTAAGATAGATCTGCCGGATAGTTGGGTAAGAGGCTTTCTACAAGTCAGTTCTGCTATGTCGTTACCAGCCGTCAAGTTTGATCTACATCCAATGGATATCCATAATCTCTGTTTTGTTTTGCGCCGCCATAAGGAGAAGCGTGGGCCACGTAGCATGCGTTATTACCTTAAGCCAGGCGAAGCGGTGAAGGTAGTCTTCGAGCCTTGGGAAACAGAAGTACGCTGTCCGCGCTCCATCTATTTAGGAACAGATGAGCAGATGATTCGTGTTTGGGGGCGCCGCCGTATTCATATTCTAGAGCGGCTTATTCCAGTGGCGAAGAGATTTACGGTGCATCTCTTAGGTACAGGTCTGCCCTCTTTTTATGTTGCTGATTTAGGAGATATGTCCTTTACCTTGGGTTTATCAGGATGGACAGCAAACGACTGGTCACAAGCTGGTAATTTCGATCTTTTAGCACCCCGCGCTGATGTTGATGAACTAACCAAACGATATGTCTTTGATGAATTAAAGAAGCGTTGGGTGGAAGCTCCTGACACTCTAGCGGCACGCTTAAATATAGACCGGTCGCTAGTTTTGGGGGCTTTGAGTGCCTACACACAGGCAGGACGGGCAATTTACGATATTAATAAACAGGTCTATCGAGTACGTGAGTTAAGCCGCGATCTATTACCAATGGACAAGTTACGTTTTGCTAACCAGCGGGAAGAGAATGCTACCCGATTTCTTGTCCAGAATGCTGTGCGAGTGGCTAATACTAGTCGAGACAATGACGGTACACTCAGCTTGCAAGGGAGTGTTAAAGATAAGGATAAGGTGTTTAATCCGTCGTTGACAATCGATCGGGATGAGCGTATTCTCCGCGCTGATTGCTCATGTAATTGGCACCAACAGAACAAACTCTATAAAGGGCCTTGTGAGCATATACTAGCATTACGTATGCGGCATAATCGTGGACAGTGATATTTGATATTTGAAATTTTCGTTAATCACCAGTAACAGCCGGTAAGAGAGCCTTGCAATCCGGGCGGTGGATCGCCGTCCATGTGGTCAGTCTAGCCATGCTTCACTGGTCTGCTCTTTACTGTGCGGTGCTGCACCCGGACGGCGTACTCCGGTTTGGCTTTGATAAAGTGAGTGAACGCCGTCCGGGTGCGCACCGCTTCGAGTAGAGACAGCCTAGTCCTAGGAGGTTTACGAAGACATTACTGGCTGTTTTTGGTGATTATTTAATAGAGCTTTCAAAAATCTGATCTTTGAGGAGTTAAAACAACGGCTTGATTATCACGCGCCGCGACCAGTAAGAGAGCCTTGCAATCCGGGCGGTGGATCGCCGTCCATGCGTTCAGTCTAGCCATGCTTCACTGGTCCGCTCTTCACTGTGCGGTGCTGCAGTAGTATGTCGTGCTTCCGGTTTGGTTTTCCTAAAGCGAGCGATCGACTTACTACTGCGCACCGCTTCGAGTAGAGACAGCCCAGTCCTAAGAGGTTTACGAAGGGTAGGGTCGTGGCGCGTGATAACTAAGTCGTTGTTACGAATACTATGTCCGAACAGCCTAGAACACGCCAGGAACTTTACGACCGTATACGTGCAACCTCAAGAGATGAATTTATTCTGGAAGAGATGATCCGTCTAGGCTTCTGGCCAGCGCGTGGTCAGATGCCACAAGATCCTGCTGATGAGATTCGTCGTCGAGGTGAGATCCAACGGGAACTAAACGATCTACGAGCACAAAACAGACATCTTTATAATGAGGCAGCACTGCTTAAAGAGTTACGGCAGCGCCGTCTTGCCGAAGCTCGACGTAAGCGTCAAGAGACTAAGGAACGGCACGAGCGCGAGCGTCAAGAGCGTGCCGTAGTCTGGCAAAAGAAGAAAGAGAAAGATATTGTCTTTCTTGGTGAAGGTGTTTCTGGTGGCCTCAATAATAGAACTGGTAATGAAGAGCGGTTATACAGTTATGGCTTACCGGTTTTAATGACACCTGAAGAGATTGCTCAGGTAATGGGCATTAGTATTGGCTCACTCCGTTTTCTTGCTTTTGCTCGTAAGACCTCTACTACTACTCATTATGTCCGTTTTAAGATTCCCAAAAAGACTGGTGGAGAACGGGTCATCTCAGCGCCTATGCCACGTCTGAAAGAGGCGCAAACCTGGATACTTCACAATATCCTTGAGAAAGTCCCCCTGCATGCTGCTGCACATGGTTTCTGTGAGGGGCGTTCGATTGTTAGTAATGCCAAACCACATGTCGGTGCAGAGGCAATAATCAATATAGATCTAAAAGACTTCTTTCCCACAATCTCTTATAAACGTGTCAAAGGTCTATTTCGTACACTTGGCTATTCCGAGGCCGCTGCTACTATTTTTGGCCTTTTGTGTACAGAACCAGATGTTGAAGAGGTTATCCTGGATGGCAAAACCTATTATGTTGCGCTGATGGATCGACATCTTCCTCAGGGTGCGCCAACCAGTCCCGCCATTACCAATATTCTTTGCCGCCGGCTCGATCGACGTTTGGCTAAAATGGCGGCCGAGTTAGGCTTCACCTATACCCGCTATGCTGATGACCTAACCTTTTCAGCATCTGGAGATAGTCTGCGTAACATATGTAATGCAATGGAGCGAATTAAGTCGATCACTGCACATGAAGGTTTTGTTATTCATCCCAATAAGACGCGGGTGTTACGCCATTCTCGTCAGCAAGAGGTTACTGGCTTAGTCGTCAATACCAAGCTTAATATCTCTCGACGTACTCTTAAGCGATTACGTGCCACTCTATATCAGATTGAGAAGGATGGGCCGGATGGCAAGTATTGGGGAGGATCTAAAGATGTGATCGCTTCATTGCAGGGTTTTGCCAATTTTGTTTATATGGTTGACCCAGAAAAGGGCACAGAACTGCGTACTCGTGTACGTGCCATTATCAATAAGTATGGCTGGAAGCCAACCAGAGTAACTTATAAGAACTCCTTACCACAACCAGCCAATCTGCCTGATTCCCCTACTGTTGCTAATACTTCACCTGAGCCTGCGCCAGAAAAGCGACCTACTAAGAAATGGTGGAAGCTCTTTTAATTGGCCTAAGTCTTTTGTCGGCGGGCTGACAATCTTCTTAAAGATTGATTAAGTATGAACTTACTCATTTGTTAACACCTCTGTATACGCTATCAGCGAGATGTTGAGGTAGGTTCTAAGAGAACTTGCCAGAGTTCTTGACTGAGCGGGGTTGAGGCTTTTTTTTCAATAGTTTATCAGTTGATAGTTGCTGCAATTTCTCAAGGTCTGGGGATATTTTCCGATAGGCTTCACTATCTTTGCCAAGCAGTTCCAATGAATGGCTAATTACCGAACAGAGCTTTTTAATCATTACTAAGGCCCTCCTTTACCAGAGTATAACATACTATTGTAAGAGTTTAGTGGAGCGACGTCGTGGACCAGACTTGCGCTGTAGAGTGGCTTTAATACTGCTAGTTTCTGGAAGATTAGCAAATTTGCGTAATTTATCGACGAGTTCAGAAACCATACTACGAACTTCTGGAGAGAGTTTATCTAGTAGTGCCTCTTCGCCGCTATATAAATAGTCTATTGCACGAGCGAGGGGAAAGAACTGCTCATTCAAATTAGAATCAGCCAACATTTGTTGGGCAAACTTTAGTTTTCCTCTTTGGGCAATTGCTGATAGAACAATGGAGATAATCTTATGTCCTATCAGTTCGTCTGTTAGTTGTATAGCCTGTCTTAAAGATTGGAGCGCCTCTTGCCAATCTTGCTCTGCCAAGCTGGTATTGTCTTGATAGATATGCTCAGTCAGTCTTAATAGGGAAGTGATCGCACGATTAAACCAAGCTTGTGAAAGATCCGGTTTATTGGCTAGCACACGATCAAAGCAGGCTCGTGCTTCTGCATATCTGGCAAGTTTAGCAAGCACAGCGCCACGATTTAACAAAACTTGTGCGTCGGTAGGTCTGGTTTTCAGTATATGTTCATAACTAGCTAATGCTTCCTCGTAACGACCTGTTCTAATCAATAACTTGGCACGAATAAGCCAAGCCTGAGGTATTTCTGGGTTGATATCTAAGGCTTTATTAAGGCTATTTATTGCTTCTTCATATTTGTTCAATCGCTCAAATACTATGCTACAAGCCAGCCAGCCGCGATATAGATCTGGTTTATATTTAAGTGATTGCTCAAAATATCTACATGCTTCTTCCCACTGTTGTGTGGAAAAAGCGGTCAAGCCCATTTGCAGAGCAGCGAGGGCTTCTGCCAAAGAATGCATCTCTGCTAGATTTGCAGAAGTGGGCACACGATCAGCTTCTTGTTTGGTTATAAAGCCAGTTTGATGAAGAGTTTTTAGGGTTTCTTGGGAAAGATGCTCCCAACCAATTGCGGCAAGCAGCTCTTTTAATGTGTTATAGTCTTTAAGCTCAAGGATCTGTAGGATGTTATAAGCTTTTTCCATTTCTCGGTTAACAAGTTGATCCTGTAATAGATCTATTATTTGTCGGCGATCTTGGCCGAGATCTTCCAGTTCATACCAAACCTTCATAAAGTTGATTAGCCATTTGATTCTTTGATGGGTTTCTGGGGCGCAACGCATCTGTTGCCAGATTGCATAAAGGGGCTCAGAAAGTGTGTAATAGGAGTTACGGCCTGGTAGTTTAACTAAGCGTATATATCGTAGTTCAAGCAACCGTTTAAGCTGTGCGCTTACTTGAGTAACTGGTAGACGAGCAGCAACCGCTAACTCGGTAGGTGTTAATCCTTCATTGGTCTTTCCACTAATTCTTGCGATCTCGACTAAGAGTTTACGCTGCTGTGGTGGCAGATTGTCGATCTTGGCTTTGAAGTTGGGGGTGACTTCATCCAATAGATTCTCTAGCCCACACCAGGGTTTTTCTTGGTTTTCAATGATTAAGTGATAAACCGTAAGAGCTAGCCGAGGATTGCCACAGACAAAATGTTCTAACAGACGTAGCTTGGGCTTATATGTATTAAATTTCTCGGCAAAATCTGGATAGCCATCTAGTGCTGCCTGCTGTTGCCAAAGCTGTTGTGTCTGATCTGCCGTTAATTTGGTGAGATGATAAATTTTAAATAGTTTATCGAAAGATTGGGGAAGTCTTTCCGATGGCCAGTTACTTGAAGTACCAATCAATAAGAGATCCTTATCGGTTTGAAGGGTTTCGCATAGCTGCTCTCTCTCTTGCTCACTATTGATCTGGTCAAAGAGAGTATCAAGATTATCAATAAAAAGCGCTAATTTTTTACCCTCTTGTTGTCGCCAAGTTCTTAGTAAAGTTTTAGCGGCTTCTTGTAAATCTCTACTCAACGTATGCTTGATTTTTAGCTGGGAAACCTTTTCGCTAAATACAGGATCTTTTATCAACAATGCTAGACGATAAAGAACCTCAAACCAATAATCAGTCAGATCATTAATCGCATAGGGTTCCTCTGGAAAAGGGATGATCTGCCAATGCTGGGATAATTCACTATTAATAATTGTATTTTGTACTGCTAGGAGCAGGGAAGTCTTTCCTAGTCCTCTAGGCGCCGAAATTATTACATGTTGAATTTTGGTCTCCTCACGTTGCTGCCTTATTGATGAAACAAGTTCATTCAATAAATTCTCATAGAATGGTAATACAACGTTTTTGTTGAACATCAATTGTGGATTATATTTATAATTTAGC
>JBFLVQ010000623.1:0-5717 GCA_040758525.1 Acidobacteriota bacterium | reverse complement strand
GACGGTGTTAACAAAGTTTTTCTCAATGGCGATATGTAATGGTGTATTGCCAAAGTCATCCCTGGCATTGACATTTGCTCCAGCAGCAATCAGGCATTTTGTTTGTGCAATATCACCTTCTTCAACACGTGATGGTTTCATAATGCCTGCTTGGTTATTTAAGTTGATCGCAATCTGTTTTATAAACGCCACGCTTGTTACCCCGCTTGGTTTTTGGAAGTATCCTTACACGCGCGACATATTCCTTTAGCTCAGCAATCTTTTCTTGGCTCAATACTATTTTCCAGGGGCTGTGCTTAAATGGCTGATGGGCATCAAGTATGCCACGTTTGATCCACCAATAGACCGTTCTAATATTAACTCCAATGACAGATACAACTCCTTGCATGGTGTAACTGCCATCATCCCAGCGGTCAAACACTTTTTTTCTGGCTTGCTTTGGCGAGTCTATCTGCCACATCTGCCGCATGTTAAGAACTGTATTATGATTTATTTCTCCTCCTTTGAGAGCCCGATATCCTTCCGCTTTTAATATTCTCACAATATCGCTAGCTCTTTTTCCTGCTTCTTTAAGCTCCTTCAAACGTTGTCGGACAATATCGGCTTGTGCTACCTCTGCATAGCGCAAAACACGATACTCTATCCATTGCTGAGTTATCGCTCGGGTTTGCCAATTAATTTGCAACCATACTTGTCCCGGTTGACGTTTCCTATCGATTATCACATCTTTAATGACCAGCCGTACAATCCGTTTTCTATCTGCATTCGTGGTTGTGCTGGCATACCAAATTTTCGGCAGATTCTCTGCTAATGCCAACAATTCACGTTCTGCTTGAGCCGATACTGCACTCGATCGCTGCTGAGACCAATCCTGATATTTGAAAGAATTAGCGCAGACTGAGCCGCCTATTGAATTTCGGTTTTCTCGCATGGACCCCTGGGCACATCGTATCTTGATGGCCTTGCTCTCACGTTATGGTATCACAGCTTATTGCTATCAAGGCCAGCGCCATTCTACTATTATGATCCGTGCTTCTGAATCTTTTAACAATAACACCCTCATTGCTATCTATGACCAATCCTGTGATGCTCTTGACCTCTACTTTCTTCAAATTACTCGCGACCTTATCTTCCAGGCTTTCAATATTCACCCCCCTGAGCCTTCCTAGTTCTCTACCTATCTTCTCCTCTTCTTCTAGCAATTTCCCAGAAAGCTTATAGTTCACCGTGTTTTCGTTTTTTCTTCCTTCTCAAAAATTGATTGCTGAGCTTTGTTCTTACTCTTTCTTCCATTCATCTGCTCTCTTTTTTTCTGCTCCTCAATAGCATGTTTTTCTCCTCAACTTTTCTACTGCTCTAGTGGATGCACAAATCTCTTCTATTCTCTCGCACTATCACCGCAATCTCACTTACTACCTACTCAGATAAGGTTAGGCTTTATTTAGCAAGACAGTAAAAGTCACATGCATCTCTTGCAGATGGCTGCGATCTCCTTTCAGGGCGTTTGGAAACCTTGGCCATCTGCATTTTTTCCATACAATGCTGAGCGGCTCTGGTTTCAATAGCTAATCCTTACGCGCTGCTTTGGCGTACGCAACTGGCGATACTCCTACTATTGCCTTGAAATCTCGCACGAAGTGAGCTTGGTCGCTATAGCCCAGATTTAAAGCAAGCATTGACTGATTAACCGATGCGTGCGTCGCCAATTGTTCCGCAGCTTCGTGAAGTCGGTAACGCTGGATCACCCATTTAGGACTCACTCCGACGTACTTGGCAAACAATCGTTGCAATGTTCGCTTGTTCAGGCCGTAGCGATCAACAAGGTCTTGCACCTTCAGTATTCCTCTTTCCTTCGCCACTGTATAGACAATCTCTGTTACTCTATGGATGTTCTCATCTGGCTCGTGGTGGTGGGCGCGAAGAAAATCCTCAACGACATTGATACGAGATAGGTCTGTACTCTCTGCTAAAACTGCACGGTCCAGATTATCGCCTTTCACACCAAAGACGTCATGAAGACTCATTATCATATTGGAAAATCTTGATACCGGAACACCCACAAACGGATAGAACCCTCCCGGAGTAAACTTCACTGCAAAAACACCATCCTTATCCTCCAATAATGTGGAGAATTTTGCCCTTGCTGCACCCCCAATCCGACTTCTGCCGTTCTGTTGGAAGATCATATGCACACTTGGGTGCGGCAACGTCTCTACTCGCTCAGGGGCTTGTCCACGTAGGTCCCATTCCGCTATCCAATAGTGTTCTACATACAGTTCTAAATCTGGGGAGGGATGATAGCGTTCATGCCGGTAGCGTTGCTGGTCAGCAACAGTGGTCTTTAATACTCCTCTCGGTGGATCGGTTTTTCGGCGGATCATAGTGTGTCGCGTTTATGCAATACAAGCAATGTCTGGCTCGCTATTATTTTACAGAAATTGGAGGAGACCATGAAATATATCGTGATTTTTTTCGCACTTGTCCTCGCTGTCTGTGTTCAGGCTGATGAGGGTGTTAACAAATCTACTGAGAAAGAGGCAACTACTATGACTGCACATGGAACGTTCGAAGTAAAAATAAGACCACAACCACAGGATGACAGCGCAGGCGGGCCTTTTGGTCGGTTGTTTCTTGACAAACAGTTCCAAGGCGATCTTGAGGCCATTAGCAAGGGGCAGATGCTAGCGGCCGGAACACCCGTTGAAGGTTCGGCCGGCTATGTTGCGTTAGAATTGGTGACCGGCACATTGAATGGGAAGCGTGGCAGCTTCATCCTACAGCACAAAGGGACCATGAGTAAGGGCGTCTATAAAATGGATGTCACTGTGGTGCCGGATTCGGGAACCGATGAGTTGGCCGGAATCGCCGGTACAATGACAATAATTATCGAAGGTAGTAAGCACTCCTATGAGTTCGAGTACACACTTAAGGGAAAGTGAACATAAAACCTAAACTCTTTCTATCATCCTCAGGCCTACTGATCGCAAAAAATTGCTCATATTCTACCGCAACCGCCTTGACTTATTGATAAAGAGAATCCTGATCAGCCTGGTGGTGATTATTCTATCACCACCAGCAATTCGTTTAGCCATTGGCTCTATCGATTTTCTCTCGCCTTCCAGTAATAATCCATTAATATTTTGAAGTTGACTTTATAATTATTTTCAACCTGTTTGAGAAAGCGAAGAAAAAAGTAGATTATGGCTAAAAAACCCCAAAATAAGATCCCAATAATTCCTGGGCCTTCTCGTAGCGAGATAAAAAAAGTCGGTTCCCAGCCTAGGCTCACCAACCACAAGTCTCGCAGTATATGGTTTCAATCACGTGTTGCCTGGCCCGTTCGTGAACCATCTGTGCAGCGGTTGATAAAAGAGCGTTCCCGTGTGAAGAAAGAATTATTGCATCAGGCTAATGCAGATTGGCAGAGTGTTGGACCGACTAATATTGGAGGACGTCTAACAAGTATCGTCTGTCATCCACAGCAGCCTGAACGAATCTGGGTAGGTGCAGCGGGTGGTGGCGTCTGGTATAGCCCTGATGCTGGAAAAACCTGGTTATCACAGTGGCATAAACAGGATGTTTTGAATGTTGGCTCTCTTGCCATTGATTATAAAAACCCGAATATTCTCTATTGTGGTACAGGTGAAGCAAATCTCTCTGCAGACTCATATCCAGGCGTGGGAATTTATAAAACAACTGATAGTGGAAAAAATTGGAAACTCTTTGCGCCTGCCGAGAAAGCAGGTATTCCTAATCGCATTGGAGTAATCGCCATAGATCCATTCAATAGTCAACATATTCGTATCGCTGGCATAGGCTATGGACAGATGGCAAGTAATAATGATTTCGGTGGTATGTATTACACACTTGATGGTGGGAAAAATTGGATGCGCGAAACTTTCATCTCATCTAATAATTATTGGTGTCATTGCATCGTATTTCATCCGCAAGAGAAAGGCGTCATTTTTGCCACCTTTACTGAGCGTGGTGCGAGAAATGGTATTTATCGCTCAATGGATGGAGGCAAAAACTGGACACAGCTTACCATCGGCCTGCCTGATACAGATAGAATAGGGCGCACTACACTTGCCATCAGTCCGTCTAATCCAGATGTTATTTATGCGTTTGCAGCCGATCTTAAGAGTGACAGAATGGATCTGTTGCTAGGTGTCTTTCGCAGCCATAATGGTGGCAATAGTTGGGTCAATATCGCTGGCAACCACTTTATTAAAGAGGGACAGATCTCATATGGCAACACTATTGCTGTTCATCCGACCAAGCCGAATTTCGTTATTTGTGGAGGAGTTGATCTGCATATATCAAGGGATGGCGGTAAAACTTGGGATAGGGCAACAAAGTGGAATGTGCAACGGGGCCGCTTTAATTATGCCCATGCTGATCATCATTGTCTGTTGATGTCAGACGCGAGGCCAGGCTTGATCTACGATTGCAATGATGGTGGTCTAGATGTCAGCGAAGATGCTGGTAAGAACTGGGAAAATCGCAGCAATGGCCTGGCAATTACGATGTATTATGACCTAGATGTTGCACAAAGCGATGGTCGTCTCTTTGGTGGAGGCTCGCAAGATAATGGCACATTAATCACTCAGACAGGAGCTAGTGACAATCATTTTGAACTTCTTGGTGGTGATGGCGGCTGGATCGTCTTTGATCGCAAAATTGCTGGTCATATCTTTGCCTCTTATCAAAATCTACATATTTATCGATTCAAGCCAGGAGAAATTCCTGTTGATGTTTCGCCTTCCGCTGACGAGGCAGAGCAGGATTTTGTCTGGATGGCATATATTGCGTTGGACCCAAATAATTCGCGCATCGTGTTCAGCGGCTCTTATCGTGTCTGGCGCTCAAAGGATGATGGTAACCATTGGACAGCGGTTTCCCCATCACTGGATGACAGTCAGATCTCGGCGATAGAGATTGCCCGCGCTAATTCGAAAAATATCTATGTTGGTACAGAGGATGGCGGACTATTCCGCAGTTTGGATGGTGGAGAGAATTGGAGTGCTAATCTCGCTGGCGCAACACTGCCCGGCTATATCATTACTCGCCTGGCAACAGATCCACGCAATGCTAATCACTTGTTTGCCACAGTTGCCAATTTTGGACATTCACATGTTTATGCCTCAAAGGATGGCGGTATAAGTTGGCAGGATATCGACAGAGGGCAGTTACCTGATGTGCCACACCATTGCATCGCAATCAGGCCAGACGCACCTGACACTATATTGGTTTGTAATGATGTAGGAGTATTCATGACAGACAATCTTGGCTCAACCTGGACAAACCTCTCAGGCAATCTGCCCAACACAATAGTTGTTGATCTTGTCTATCATGTCGAAAATAGGATATTGAGTGCGGCCACTTATGGGCGAAGTATTTGGCGGCTAAAAATAAGTTAATGAGCCGCCCCCTCTAATTCATTGAGGTCTGACAATTCAGTGCATTGTTGTGCGGCGTTTAAACCTCTCAGCACGCCTTTGTAGATTATCTCTGCTTTCTCCAATCTTCTTCCCGACAGGCTTTATCTCCTACTTTAGCCTGCTTAGTTCTGTTGTGTCCGCCTTACTCTTGTGAACAACTCTGGCATAAATGCCAAAGCTTCCTGGGTTCGAGATTCTGTCTCACGACAGTATCCTACAGAAGTACTACCAGGTTCGCGTTGACTTCCATCATTGATGGTTTTGCGAGCTTGCCTC
>JBFLVQ010000622.1:0-5723 GCA_040758525.1 Acidobacteriota bacterium | reverse complement strand
CCACATCATAATCAGTAAAAAGGTTGCTAAGATCTGTTAACCACAATCCAGTAATAGTTTAGATACGGTCTTAGAAATAACTAAGAGGCTGGCACTGCAATTGCCCTAAGCTAACAGAAGCGGTTTCTAAATAGATCAGCACAGAGGTATTATGGGTTTAGTAGTACGGTTAATTCTCTTAATCTTAATCAGTGCAGCCTGTGTACAGGCACAAGAAGAGATGACTGTACAGATTTCCACTTTTGCTCGCCGAGCTGCTTTCTTATCGGAAGATGGTTCAGAACGTTTTCTAGTTATGGAAGCAGGTGAGCAGATTGCCCCAGAATCATCAGAGAGTGAACAAATAAACCAGATTATCTTAGCAATAGACAATTCCGACAGTATGAAATATCTACTGCCGGATCTGGTCGATCACTTAGAGAAAACGCTGCCAACACAACCATCTGTACCAATTATGATCGCAACATTCAATGAAAAGGTAGAAGTGTTGGCTAACTTTACTACTTCCAAAACAACCCTGCAGAAAGCCTTGGCTAACATAAGTGTAAGCCATCAAGCTACTAAGCTGTTTGCCGCTCTACGCACCCTGCAAGAGTACGCCAAAGAGCGCTATACACATCTAATATTTATTACTGACGGCGCCGATACGGCTCAGGAAAAGATCAACATACAAGAGATCTTAAGCCGTAGTTATACAACCATATCTTATGTAAATTGGGGCTATGGCGATGCTAGTCTGCCAGTCAATGAACCTGGTTATCGAGCTGCTGTTAAATCGAGTATGGTAAAGACCAATCCTAATAGCACATTGACAGCATTGGCGCGTGCTAGTGGCGGTGATGTAATGAATTTTACTGACTGGAAACCGCTTAAACGCTATTTGCAGCGGCGGCTCAATGCTGGTGGATTTATTTACCGACTCTTTTGGCATACTGAGAATCCTGAACGCGCTTTCCAAATCATCAGCACAGCTAGACAGACTGCCCAGATTGAGAGATATCCTGCTTTTTAAGTTGAACAGTTCTAAAGTATGGTCTATAAGCCGTCTGGCTCTGACTCTTGTGTCTGCTTGAGGACAGTTTTTAGATCATCTAGTTGATATCGTATCTCATCTTCGGCATCGCGAATAGTGGTTGCGCTAGTGATGATGTCATGTATGTAACGATCAGCCTCTTCGCAAGGAGAGACTTCTAACAATTCATTGCCAACACGTTCAACTTCATCATATCTACGCTGCTTAATAGCGCTACTAAGTTCCGCTAACAGACCTGCTAAACGATCTGCTGAAGCAGATTCATGGGCTTGTGGTAGCAATGGTTGAGATGTTGCAGATGAGCGTTTTGCAGTAGATTTCTTGGTAGTTGATCGTTTCTCAGTAGGCATAAAATTTTTCTGGCTTCAGTATTGTTGATTGTAACTGTATCGACATAGCACTGACTAGTGATCTGCCCCCCACCTAGGGCTTAGCGGTTGGTCAATCAGTTGCGGTCAATTAGTTGTAGTAAGATACGCATAGACAGGTAGTAAAAGGGGCCAAACTCTTGACACTTCAAAAGATCATATGTTACCTTGCCGTTCTTATTTAAGTCGGTTTTTTATTATCTGTAAGCCTGACGTGCTGGCCAACGATAAAGGGAAATATGGAGACAATGATGTTCGCATTGATCAATTTTGCTGGACAAGAGCTCATAATTCCTGATGCTTCGCTTCCCATAGTTCTGATAATCTTCGCGACCTTAATATTTCTTTTGAATGCTCTCATCTTTAAACCAGTCTTGAAGGTTCTGGACGAACGGGAGCGTTTGACAGGTGGCGCACTTGCTGAGGCAAAACATGCTCTGCACGATTATGAGCGACGGCTTGCCAGCTATGAAGAGCGTATACGTGCTGCGCGTGCAGAAAGCTATCATCTACTTGAGACTCAGCGTACGGCTGCGCTCAGTGAGCGTAGTCGCTTGCTAGAAGAGGTCAAAGCCCAAGCAGCAGAGACTGTCGAGGGCAAGAAACGGGAGATCTCGGCAGTAGCCAACCAGGCACGCCAGCAATTGGAGGTAGATGCCCGTGCGATTGCTCAGTCGATTGCACGCAACATACTCAAACGCCCGTTAGGAGGAACTAGTAGTTGATGTTCGATACTAATCTGTTCACCCAGTTACCAGCATTACCGCTGGTTGTCTTCTACTGGGCAGAAGGACTCAACCCACTTATACCCAAAACGGTTAACCTGCTCTTATTTATCGCTGTGCTTGTTTATCTGCTGCGTAAGCCCTTCTTAACGGCCATGCAGAATCGCCGAGATTCAATCAAGGCAGAACTTAAACGTGCACAGGCCGAGAAAGCAGAAGCGTTAGAGAAGCTGCAGAAAGTAGAAGCACGTCTAGCGCGCCTAGATCAAGAAGTGATTGAGATCCGTAATGCTGCCGAACGTGAAGCCAAAGCCGAATATGATCGCATGATCAAACAGGCGCAGGAAGAGGCTGAACGGCTTAAACAGATGGCAACACGCGAAATTGAGAGTAGTGTCAAAGCTGCTCAGATGGAGTTACGGTCTTTTGCTGCAGCTAAATCAGTGGAGCTTGCTGAGACAATGATCCGTCAGGAACTCAAGCCTGCAGATAATGCACGCCTCATTACTGACTTTGCCAAAGAGTTGGAAGAGGTGAAGTAACTTATGAGCATAACCACGATTGCCAACCGCTATGGTCGTGCGCTCGCCGAGGTAGTGCTTGAGAAGGGCGAGCACGCTGAAGTGCAAGAAGAGTTACGAGCTTTTGTACAGATGTATCAAGAGTCTGCCGAACTGCGCGAAGTCTTTGCCAATCCCACCATTTCACAGCAGCAGCAACGTGCTGTGCTTGATGCACTGGTGGCACGCGCCAAGCCACGACCAACTACGGTCAATTTCCTGCTAGTTCTGCTTAAAAACTACCGTATGCGTTACCTCCCCAACATCTACCAGGCATTCACTGAGTTACTTGATGAACGGTTAAATGTAGTAACAGCAGAGGTGACCACGGCTGTGCCCGTCAATAATGAGCAGCAGAACTTGCTCTCTGAACAACTACGCAAGATCACAGGCAAAAAAGTACGGCTTAAGTTTCAGGTCGATCCTGCAATCATCGGCGGAGTAGTCACCCGTATTGGCAGCCAAATTTACGACGGTTCGATACGCAACCAACTGGAATTGCTACGCACACAGCTTAGCCGCGCGTAGCGATTTAAGGAGAGTTTATGGAAACCATTAAAGCAGATGAGATCAGCAAGATCATACGCCAGCAGATAGAAGGTTATGAGACTGGCGTAACAGTCACAGAAGTAGGCACGATCGTCAAGATCGGTGATGGCATCGCCGAGATACATGGCCTTGACAAGGTAATGGCTGGTGAATTACTCGACTTGCCGCATAATGTTGCTGGTATTGCGCTCAACTTAGAAGAGGATAAAGTCGGCGCCGTGCTCTTTGGAGAATACCAGAAAGTAAAAGAGGGCGATCTGGTCAAGCGTTCTAAACGCATCATGTCAGTACCAGTAGGCGATATGCTACTTGGTCGTGTGGTAAACGCACTAGGTCAACCCGAAGATGGGCGTGGACCAATCATTACTGACCAATATTCGCCTGTAGAGCGTATTGCGCCTGGTATTGTTGATCGTAAGCCAGTGAAAGAGCCTATGCAGACCGGTCTTAAGGCAATCGACTCAATGGTACCAATTGGACGTGGCCAGCGCGAATTGATCATAGGCGATCGTCAGACCGGCAAAACCGCTGTTGCTATTGATACGATCATCAATTCCAAAGGCAAAGATCTGATCTGTATTTATGTTGCGGTAGGACAGAAGAAATCGACCGTTTCTCAGGTAGTAGAAAAGCTCAAGCAGTTTGATGCTATGGACTATACGATCGTCGTCTCTGCCTCTGCTTCTGACCCGGCTGCTATGCAATATCTCGCTCCTTATACAGGGTGTGCAATGGGTGAATTTTTCCGTGATACTAAACGCCATGTGCTCTGTATCTATGATGATCTTTCCAAGCATGCTGCCGCTTATCGCGAGATTTCACTACTGCTACGCCGCCCACCTGGTCGTGAGGCTTATCCAGGCGATGTCTTCTATCTACACTCACGCCTGCTTGAGCGCGCGGCTAAGCTCTCGGATGATAATGGGGGCGGTTCATTAACAGCATTACCAATTATCGAAACACAAGCTGGTGATATCTCTGCTTATATTCCTACTAATGTGATCTCGATCACAGATGGTCAGATCTTCCTTGAATCGGATCTGTTTAACTCTGGTGTGCGTCCAGCTATTAACGTAGGTCTATCTGTGTCGCGTGTAGGTGGTTCGGCACAGATCAAAGCAATGAAACAGGTAGCTGGCACATTACGCCTGGATCTTGCTCAATATCGCGATCTGGCTGCATTTGCACAGTTCGGTTCAGATTTAGATAAAGCCTCGCAGCGTCAATTGGCGCGTGGTCAACGTCTGATTGAACTGTTAAAACAGGATCAATATCAGCCTATGCCAGTAGAGAAACAGCTCTTCTTAATCTGGGCTGGTACATCCGAGTATGAAGATAATGGTGTGCAAAAAGGCATCCTTGATGATGTTCCAGTAGCCGAAATACGCAACTTTGAAAAAGCTCTCCTCTCCTTCTTAGATAATACTAAGGGCAGTCTGCTTAAGAAGATTCTTGAGAAGAAGGAACTTAATGAAGAGATTAAGAAAGAGATGCAGGCAGCAATTAAGGAATTCAAGGATCGCTTTGCTGCAGAAGGCGGCAAAATAGTTAAAGAGACTATACCTGCGAAAGCGGCAACAAAAGAGTTGACTGCTGCTGACTAAGAAACTAGTAGAATCATATGCCAAATCTACAAGGAATCAGACGACGTATACGATCGGTGCGCAATATGCGCCAGATTACTAAAGCTATGAAGCTGGTCTCTGCCTCACGCCTTAAGCGTGCGCAGGACCGTGTTACCGCAGCACGCCCCTATGCTGCTAAACTACGTGAAGTGCTTGATAATCTGGCAGCACGTGCTGGTGACTATCAACACCCACTGCTTGAGCGACGTGGAGATGAATTTATCACTGTGATACTGATCACTGCCGATCGTGGACTTTGTGGCGCCTTTAATACTAATCTGCTCAAAGCCGCACTACGTTTCCAGCAGGAGCATCACGATAAAAAGATCGACTTTATCACCATAGGGCGTAGAGGACGTGATTTCTTCCGACGTCGCAATGCTACTATACGCAATGAATATATCGGTCTGGTCTCTAAAACTATTGAATATACGCAAGCCGCCGAGATTGGTAAAGAGATAATACGCGTTTTCATTGAAGAGGTAGAAGATCAGCCTCGTCCTGATAAAGTCTACCTAATTTACAGTGAATTTAAGAGCGCACTACAGCAACGTATTATCGTTAACCAGATACTACCGATTGGTAATTTAGCTGCGGTAGAGGAAGCTGTTGCCAAAGAGGGAGAGTCTCAAGTTGATTATGTTTACGAACAACCCCCTGCAGAGATCTTTGGCCAAGTGCTACCACACTTTATTGAGACCCAGATCTTCCAGGCACTGCTGGAATCGGTTGCTTCTGAGCATGGCTCTCGTATGACGGCGATGGATTCGGCTAGTAAGAATGCTACTGAAATGATCGATAGCCTTACTCTCAATATGAATCGTATACGCCAGGCTGCTATTACTCGTGAAATTATTGAGGTA
>JBFLVQ010000621.1:0-5746 GCA_040758525.1 Acidobacteriota bacterium | reverse complement strand
TATGTGTGATAGTAACTCCCATTAATATGTAAGATATTGTGTAAGCTTAACTAACCCTATTAACACCATAGCGCTAATTGTCATTATAGGCTCTTTAATGCTACTAATGGATGACGCCAATTTGTAAACTACACTGAGTAATAGAACATAATAAAAGAACACAATAGTAATTTGGTGTAGTCTACTGATCGACAATCCTCATTTCTACAACTGGATAATGATAGCTTGGTGACTGCCATGAAGTTGCTAGTTTTGGGATACCTGTATATTTAGGAGGTAAGTCATTGTCGCCAAAGAGTCTAGATATCTTTCATCATCTCTTTGAATCTGCTCCTGACGCCATTCTTGTGATCGATTGGGAAGGGCGTATTACCAAAGTAAATACCCAAGCAGAAAAATTGTTTGGCTACAATCGAGACGAACTTATTGGTGAATTTGTTGAGATATTGATGCCAGAGCGTTTTACTAATGGCCACATTAGACACCGTAATGGTTACCTCACTGAGCCACGCGCGCGACCGATGGGGGTAGGATTAGAATTATTTGGCAAACGCAAGGATGAGAGCGAGTTTCCCTTAGATATTATGCTTAGTCCGTTGGATGCGGGTGGAGTCAGATTCATCTTATGTGTGGTGCGAGATATCACTGAGCGTAAGCGAGTAGAGCAGCGTATTATCGATTCTTTGCACGAAAAAGAGGTGTTACTCAAGGAGATCCATCACCGCGTCAAAAATAATCTTGCCGTCATCTCCAGTCTCTTTTATCTACAATCGACATACACACAGGATGAGCAAGTTCTCAAGATATTTCAGGAGAGCCAAGATCGAATTCGCTCTATGGCACTCGTACATGAGATTCTATACAGATCTGAATCTTTTGCTGCTGTCGATTTTGCCGAGTATGCTCAAGATCTCGCTAAGCAGCTTTTCCAGACATATGGTCTTACTACAGGCAAGATCTTGCTGAAGACCGAGCTGGAAAAAATAAGAATGAGTATGGATATAGCTATTCCTTGTGGCTTGATCCTTAATGAATTGATCTCCAATGCGATCAAGCATGCTTTTCCTAACCATCAAGGTGGTGAGATCAGATTACGTCTATGCAGAAAAGAGAATAATACCTGCCGGATTGAAGTTAATGATAATGGAATAGGTCTGCCTGCCGATCTAGATATAAAATCCGCCCAATCTCTGGGGTTGCGGTTGATTCGTGCTTTAACACGCCAGATTAATGGCGGTTTCGAGTTTGTGCGTACCGATACAGGCACGCAAGCGTCTCTTACCTTGGAGGTTGATAATGATATTGAATAAACTGGATGCTGCTTTTCCTTTACGCATTATGATAGTAGAAGATGAAGCTCTCATTGCCGAAGAGCTCCAAGAACGTATGATTCGCCTGGGATTTAAAGTGGTTGGCGCAGTAGATTCAGCAGAGGAGGCTATTAAGATTGCCAACCAGGCCCGGCCGGATCTGGTGCTAATGGATATTCGCCTGAAAGGTAAAATGGATGGTATCGAGGCTGCTGATTACATTTACCATCACTTGGATATTCCTGTGGTATATATTACGGCTCACTCCGATCAAGCTACTCTACAGCGAGCCAAACCTACTGCGCCATTCGGCTATGTGCTCAAGCCATTTCAAGAAAAGGATCTATTGATCGCGATCGAACTCGCAACACATCGGCATCTTTTGGAAAGACGTTTGAGAGAAAGCGAACAAAAATATGCCGCTACGCTAGCCAGTATTGGCGACGCCGTTATCGCTACCAATAGTGATGGTTGTATTACTTTTATGAATCCGGTGGCAGAGGCTCTCACCACATGGAAGTTCAATGAAGCCAGTGGTCTTAATATAGAAAAGGTTTTTCCAATCATTGATGAAGCTAGCCGTAATGCGATTGATAATCCTGTCAATCAAGTGCTACATAATCGTACTGTGATTACGCTCGCTGAACCGGTCCTGTTAGTTGGCCGCGATGGTTCATTAATCCCTATCGATGATACTGCTGCTCCCATTATCGATGACAAAGGGAGACTACTTGGCGCTGTGGTAGCTTTTCGCGATATTCGCGAGCGCCGACTTGCAGAAGATTCATTACGTAGAGCAGAGGAACAGTTACGCCAATCACAAAAGATGGAAGCTATTGGTCGGTTAGCAGGTGGTGTAGCACATGACTTCAATAATCTTCTCACCATTATTACCGGCTATAGCGATCTACTATTACTTACCAAACCTTTAGATAATAGCTCTAAAAATCTTGTCAAAGAGATTAAGCAGACGGTAGCAAGAGCCGCCGCGCTGACCCAACAACTACTGGCCTTTAGCCGTAAGCAAGTGCTACAGCCAAAAGTGCTCGACCTCAATCTACTTGTTACTGATATGCAGAAGATGCTTTGTCGTTTAATTGGCGAAGATATCATTCTCACTACTAGTTTAAGCCCAACATTAGCAATGGTGAAGGTCGATCCAGGCCAAATGGAGCAGGTTATTCTAAATCTAGCTGTCAATGCTCGTGATGCAATGCCACAAGGCGGTAAACTCGCAATCGAAACCAGCCAGGTTGAACTGGATGAAACTATTGTCGAGATAATGCCAGAGATCAAACCAGGCCGATATATCTTGCTAGCTGTCAGCGACAGTGGTTGTGGTATGGATGAGGCAACCAAAGCCCAACTCTTTGAGCCTTTCTTTACTACCAAAGAATTGGGCAAAGGCACAGGATTGGGGCTAGCAACCGTTTATGGCACGATCAAACAGTTTGGTGGTTATATCTATATTTATAGCAATCCAGGCCAGGGTGCCACCTTCAATATCTATCTACCAGCCGTCGAGGAGGCAGTAGCGGTTGGCAAGGTGTTTGAGAAGAATGAGGAGGTTAAGAGTGGCAATGAAACTGTTCTTCTTGTGGAAGATGAAGAGGGAGTGAGATCCACCACTTCATTAGCTCTACAAACGTGTGGTTATATAGTGCTAGAGGCAAGCCAGGGCGAGGAAGCAATCTCAATCTGCCAGCAACACCCTGGACCAATTCATCTGTTAATAACCGACATTGTAATGCCTAGAATGAGCGGTCCACAGATTGCTGCGCACCTCATCGCATTAAGACCACAGATGCGAGTGCTATATGTATCTGGCTATGCAGGTAGCGCGCTATCTCGTCACGGTATTTTTGAGGGCGTAGCTTTTCTCCAGAAACCTTACTCGTTAGATACCTTGGCCAACAAGATACGAGAGGTGCTCGACCATTAATCTTTCATTCCTGTTTTCACATCCCCATAATGTTATAGCCACCATCTACATAGAGCACGGATTGATCCTTAAATTTAGGGCTTTAAACCTCATTGCCGCAACTATATACCCGAACTTTGAAGCTCTAACACCTCAAACCTGATGTGCTAGAAAGGACCTTGATAGCCAGCCCCATTACCGCGATGATTACCGAACGCTACGAAAGCTGAGGGAATATCTTCACCAAGGGAAACAGATCTCTTCTGCTTGAGATGTCGCCGTTGTCGATGGTGATAATTCGTCACTGGCACAATACCGACGACTTTATGAGGGATGAAAAACAGATCTCGTCTGATTTACCTATGTTAGCCGATAATCCCACAGGTGAAGGATTGGAATTATTGATCAAAATCGAAATGCTCAGCGAGCTTGAGAAGCAAGTGGACAAGAGAATATCCAGCTAAAATTAACCCTTCGCCATTTGCTACTTTGATAATCCCAAGATAACCTTCAACTGCACAGGCGCGATCATAATCTGTCTCTGTCTCTTCCCCTGCGAAGGTAGATTCAGGTAACGAAATATCATAAGGACTAATTAAGTTTGAGACATCTTTACTCAGCAAAAAACATCCCATCCATTGCTTAAGCAAATGTTGAGAAAGTAATATTAAAGAACCACCAGCCGATGTTATCCAATGTAACGTATCGTTACTATTCACCGTTTTATGTATATAATGACTCAGTCTTTCCATTGAAACTCTGGAACATTGTATTTGTGGTCAACCTCAGCTTGTGGATCAAAGAACGCGTTATTATTTAAGTGCTTTTTAACCTGTTGTCGTACCGCATCAATTTCACTATATCTTGATTTCAAGTCGGAGAGATTCTCGCTAAGCTGAATGTAAAAAGTTTCTTGAGCTAGTTCAACAACTTTGTAAGCTGGAGCAGAAAATATTTGCTTGCGACCAAATAGGCGAACATATGGTGGCCCAAGCACTGTTCCCCAACAGATATTTGGTAAGTATTTACGCAAAAGATGAGTTGTGACGCCTTGACGAAAGGGCATTAACAATTCATCTTCTATAACTGATTTCGCCTCTTGCTTGGTTAGAATGTGAATATAAGCGAAATCTGTATTTACCAAGATTGAAACTTGCTTGAAAAACTCTTCTATCTTAATCAAATCAAGCCATCGTGATTCAGCAGAAATGTAGATAGTGCCATGTGCACGAGTATCTCTCATCCATATATTACCTTCAACGGAAGGGTGCTGACGCGTCCATAAGAAAGGCCATTTCCAGGAATTAAGTATATCCTCAATTTGTTCGACGTTAAATTTCTTTCTTATAGGCTCATGGTTGCCATAGCGTTCTGGGATAAACTCTGGAAGGGAGTTACATAATAGGCTTAAAAACTCTCGACCCTCTTGCCTAGAGGAAAGAGGTTTCGGTGACAATATTCCGATATCTAAATCCTTCATTATAGATCCCTCACCTTACAACTTTATTAGGATGAATCCGATCAAACGTAACACTTCTAAAGGATCTTGTTGTTGAGTTAAATTCTACAATAGTGCCTCCACTCTGAATTACTGCACGTTGAAGCCTTAAAGAGATCGTTTTGGTTCTAGGTCCTATGACCAGGTTATAACTGGTTCCTCTTTGTCTAGCTACATAAGCTTGCGCTTCCTGTTGAGAGCCAAAGGCTAATTTAGCATCATTCTTTATTTCTAAAACACCGGCTCGCCCTCCAAGAGCATCAGGAGTTGTGTTTACAATTCCTTTCCTAGTAACTCCTGGTAGCTTGAGATTATTCTTAGGCAATCTAAGCTCTTCAAGCACTGCATTTTCGAAGATAGTTCCGTCTAATTTGCTAAGGGCTTGTTTTGATGGACCTGCTGGTAACAATCTATCTATGATAACTTGACTACCAACTTGTCCAATAGCATCACCAACGATTTCCGCTGTTTTATTAAGCCCTAGTGTATTTATAGCTCCTGCTACGGCAGCATTTATCTTATTTGCATCATTAAGATATTCGCCGTATGCATTGGCCGCATCAGTAGCGGTATTTAGAGTATTTATATTGCCTTCAATTATACTAATGGGGTTGAACGAATTTACTACTGCTTTCCCTATTTGGACAACCCCATTAGCTAAACCATTTCCTACACCTTTGAGAAAGCTTCCAGCAACATTAAAGCTGGTTTCATCCTCCCCACCTTGAGGAGCCAATCCATTAGGATCAGTTAGATTAACAGGATTATTCAGTACATAGGCATATCGATTCCAGGTTTGAGGATTTCCTGGACGGGCACTGCTTACTAATGGATCTGGACTAAGGAAGCGCCCAAACATCGATACATAATATCTCGCTTCAGCAAAATCAAAGCCGCCCGTTTCGTCATCCCGGTAGTAAGTGGTAAAGCGTTGACGTATGCTCTCAAAAGGGCCAATATAGCCAGCAAAAGGATTAATGCCACGACGATTACCAAACGCTACGAAATCCGAGGGAA